>JBOHMF010000214.1:0-7349 GCA_050730055.1 Allostellaceae bacterium | reverse complement strand
GAGCAGCCGCACGCAATCGTGCGGCGCGCCGGCGACATCGAGGGTTTCGAGCGCCTCGTAGCGGCCGATCCCGTGCTCGGCGTGGACGACCAGATCGCCCGGCGACAGCGCCGTCACCTCGCTGATGAACTGGTCGATGCTGCGCCGCCGCCGCGGCGCGCGGGCCAGGCGGTCGCCGAGGATGTCCTGCTCGCCGAGAATGACCAGATCGGCCGTCGCAAAACCCGCTTCGAGCGCCAGCACGACGAGACCAATCGCCGAGCGCGGCAGGGCCGCGAGCGCGGCGCCGTCGGCGACCCGGCGCAGATCGGAGAGGCCGTGCTCGCGCAGCACGCTGGCGAGGCGGTCGGCCGAACCGGGGCTGAAAGCGGCAACCGCGGTGTGCCGGCCACCCTTGCGTTCGGCGTCGAGATAATCCCTGACCGCGTCGAACAGCGCGATATTGGGGTCGGCGCGCTCGGTGGCGAAAGTGCGCGCCGGACGGGCGCCGGTGTCAAAGGCGTCGCGGTCCTCCTCGGGTGCGGCAAACGGCGACAGCCGGATGACGCTGCGTTTGCCGACCGCCGCGCGCCACTCCGCCTCGCCCAGATAAAGCTGCTCCGGCGGGACCGGCCGATAGAGCGGCGCGGTCGCGGTGGCGCGGGACACTCCATGCCGTGCGGCATAAAAATCGGCGATCGCTTCCAGGCGGTGGCCGCGCACCTCTGCCGCCTGGTAATCGAATGACAGGGCTGCCCGCGGCAGATAGTCGAACAGCGTCTCCAGGGTTTCGTAGTAGAGCGGCAGCCAGTGCTCCATGCCGGGATGGCGGCGGCCGGCGCTGACCCCTTCGTAAAGCGGATCGTCGGCGCCGGTGGCGCCAAACAATTCGCGATAGCGCGAGCGGAAGCGGCGGATCGCGTCGTCGTCGAGCAGCACCTCGCTGACCGGGCGCAGGACCGCCGCATCGAGCGTGCCGGTCGAGCGCTGGGTCAGGGGATCAAAGCTGCGGATGCTTTCCAGCGTGTCGCCAAAAAAGTCGAGGCGCAGCGGCGTTGCCAGACCGGACGGGTACAGATCGACGATGCCGCCGCGCACCGCAAATTCGCCGGCTTCGCGCACCGTGTCGGTGCGGATGTAGCCGTTGTTGCGCAAAAAGCCCTGCAGGCGGGCGAGGCCGATCCGCCCGCCCGCGCCGAGGCTGAGGACGCGGTTCTCAAACAGCCGGTGCGGCGGCACGCGCTGGATCAGCGCATTGATTGTGGTCAGCACGATCAGCGGCGATTCGCCGCGTGGCCCAGCCAGGCGCGTCCCCAGGCGCGTCCCCAGGCGCGTCCCCAGGCGCGTCCCCAGGCGCGTCAACGTGTCAATGCGACGGCTGGTGATCTCGCCATTGGGCGAGACGCGGTCATAGGGCAGACAGTCCCAGGCCGGGAAGGTCAGGACCGGGAGCCTCGGGTGAAAAAACCCGAGCGCCGCGGCAAAGCGTGCCATGCGGCTGTCGTCGCGGCAGACGTGCAGCCAGGATTGGGACCCGCCGTCCCCGACGAGATCCCCGATCGCCGCGGCGTCGTACCCCTCGGGCGCGCCATGGAGGGTCAGGGTGCACGATCCGGCAGAGAGCCGGCGCTTCAGATCGGCGAACGGGGCCATGCTTATGCGCGCTTCTCTTCCCTCTTTGCCACCGGGGACGGTGAGGGGTTTTCAGGTGGGTTTGGGGGCGGGTAGCGGAAGCTCATCAGCAATCGGGTCACATCGTGGTCGTGCGCGGGCGGCGGCGGCGCGCGGCCGGTGACCCAGTCGAAGATCTCGGCGTCGCTGCACTCCAGAAGCGCCTCGTAGCGGTCGAGCTGGGCCGCGTCAAAGCGGGCGAGATGGGCTTCGGCAAAGCGGCCGAGGATCAGATCGCTCTCGCGCGTCCCGCGGTGCCAGGAACGGAACAGGAGGCGCTTTCGGCGGTGGTCTGAGGGCGGGCTCACAGGGTCCCCTTGGCGGTGGCGAGAGAGGGATATAGAGATCCGCGGTCGCAGTGTCAGCCCGAAGGTGCCGTGCGCCCCGCCATTCTCGACCCCCTGTTTGCGCCGGTGACGGCGCTGTCCGGCATCGGCTCCCAGCTTGGCCGCCTGTTTGAGCGGGCCGCCGGGCCGCTGGTCGTCGATCTCTTATGGCACCTGCCGAGCGGCCTCATCGATCGCCGCGCCACGCCGCCGCTGTCCGCCCTCGCACAGGGTCGCATCGTCACCGTGCGGGTGCGGGTCGAAGCGCACGAGCCGGGCACCGGGCGGCGCCCCTACCGGGTGCGCTGCTCGGACCCGAGCGGGCGGCTGACGCTCGTCTATTTCAATGTCAAGAGCGATTACCTGACCCGCCTCCTGCCGGTCGGGGCCGAGCGCATCGTCAGCGGGCGGGTCGAATTCTACAATGGCATGGCCCAGATCGCCCATCCCGACCTGGTCATCCGCCCCGAGGAACTCGCCCGGATGAAACCGGTCGAGCCGGTCTACCCGCTGACCGCCGGCCTCGGGGTGCGGGTTGTGCAGCGCGCCGTCGCGGCGGCGCTGGAACGCCTTCCGGCCGTGCCGGAATGGATCGATCCCGTGCTCTGCGGGCGGCACGGCTGGCCTCCCTGGCAGGAGGCGGTGCGCCGCGTTCATGCGCCGTCGGGCGAGGCCGATCTGGCGCCTTCCGACCCGGCGCGCGAGCGCCTCGCCTATGACGAGATCCTGGCGAGCCAGCTCGCCGTCGCCCTGCTGCGCGCGCGCCGCCGCCGCCGGCCCGGCCGCAGCCTCAAGGGGTCCGGCGCTCTCTCCGCCCGCGTCGCGGCGGCGCTGCCCTTTGCACTGACCGGCGCGCAGCGCCTGGCGATCGCCGAGATCGCCGCCGACATGGCTGCGCCAACGCGCATGATGCGTCTGTTGCAGGGCGATGTCGGCAGCGGCAAAACCGTCGTTGCGCTGATGGCGATGCTCGGCGCGGTCGAGAGCGGCGCCCAGGCGGCGCTGATGGCGCCGACCGAGCTGTTGGCCCGCCAGCATCACGCGAATTTGCAGCGCCATGCCGCTGCGGCCGGGGTCGAGATCGCGCTTTTGACCGGGCGCGAAAAGGGACGGGGGCGCGCTCTCGTCGTTTCACGGCTGGCCGGCGGCGAGATCCCGATCGTCGTCGGGACGCATGCGCTGGTGCAGGAGGAGGTCGGATTTCGCGATCTCGGTCTTGTCGTCATCGACGAGCAGCACCGCTTTGGCGTCGAACAGCGCCTCCTGCTCGCCGCCAAGGGTCGCGACGCCGATACCCTGTTGATGAGCGCAACGCCGATCCCGCGCACCCTGATGATGACCGCCTATGGCGATCTCGATGCCTCGCGCCTCGCCGAGAAGCCGCCTGGGCGGCGGCCCGTCGATACCCGCGCGCTGCCGCTCGAACGGCTCGACGAGGTTGTCGCAGCCGTGGCCCGCGCGCTTGCCGGCGCGGCCAAGGTTTATTGGATCTGCCCGATGGTCGAGGAATCGGAAACCGCCGATCTCGCCGCCGTCACAGAGCGCCACCGGGTCCTCGCGCTGCGCTTCCCCGGCCGCACCGGGCTGGTGCACGGGCGCATGAAGGGCGTGGAGCGCGACCGCATGATGGCGGCTTTTGCCGGCGAGGGCGTCGATCTCCTGGTGGCGACAACGGTGGTCGAGGTCGGGGTCGATGTGCCGGACGCCACGATCATGGTCGTCGAGCACGCCGAGCGCTTTGGCCTCGCCCAGTTGCATCAGTTGCGCGGGCGCATCGGCCGGGGGGCAAAGCCCTCGATCTGCCTCCTCATCTACCAGCCGCCGCTCGGCGCTGTGGCGCGGCAGCGGCTGCGCATCCTGCGCGAGAGCGACGACGGTTTTCGCATCGCCGAGGAGGATCTGCGGCTGCGCGGCGCTGGCGAAGTCCTGGGCACAAGGCAGAGCGGGCTGCCCAGCCTGCGCCTCGCCGATCTCGCCGCGCACGCGGCGCTGATCGCGCTCGCCCATGACGATGCGCGCCTCATCCTCGATCGCGATCCCGCGCTCGACAGCGCGCGCGGACAGGCCTTGCGCATCCTCCTCTATCTGTTCCGCCGCGACGAGGCGGCGCACTATCTGCGCGCCGGATGAACCGATCTCAGGCCAAAGGAGCCGGCCGAGGCTCGGGGATTGCGCGTTACAAGGGGGCCGGGTCGGACCCGGCGGCGCGCTCCAGCAGCGCGGCCGCGGGTGCCGCTGCCGGATGGCGTTCCGGCGGGGTGACAATGCCGCCGGAAACGACAAACTTGATGCCTTCCTCGACGCTGAGCGACACCGGGACGATTTCGCGGCGGGGAACAAAGACCAGATATCCCGAGGTCGGGTTTGGCGTTGTCGGGATCAGCACGCTGACCATTTCGTCGCGCGAGAGGGCCTGGATCTCGCCTCCAAGGCGGCCGGTGATAAATCCCAGCGTCCACATCTCGCGGCGCGGAAACTCGATCAGGACGACCTCGCGAAAGGTGTTCGACTGCTTGGCCAGGACCGTCTCGAAGATCTGCTTGACCGCGCCGTAGATGCCGCGGATGAACGGCATCCGCCCGAGAACCCGCTCGCTGGCGCGGACAAACAGACGGCCGAGATACCCGGCCGCTACCGCCCCGATCAGGGTCAGCCCGATGACAGCGACGATCAGGCCAAGGCCGGGGATGTGGAACGGCAGATAATGGTTCGGATTGTAGGCCGCCGGGAACAGCGCGGCGACGCTGCGATCGACAAAACCGACGATCAGGAGGCAGAGATAAAAGGTCAGCCCGATCGGGCCGGCGACGAGAAGACCCGTGATCAGATAGGTCCGCAGCTTCTCGCGCAGCGGCAGGCGCCGGGGCAGGCGGGCGCGCCGCGGACGGGCGAGCCAACTCCGCGCCACGGCGACGCCCCAGCCAAAGCGGCGCCGGAAAGAGCCGTTACGCATTGGCGTGCGGCCGGAGAGAGGGCGGATCGCGCATCGGGATCATCATGCCACAGGCCGTGATCCGGGCGGAAATCCAATCCGCGGCAAGGCGGTATCGCCATCGCGCGGGCAACGCGCTAGTCTTGCCCGCACGGCACGAGGGAGACAGAGGCGATGCTGCAATTGGCCGGACGGATGGGCGTGCTCGGCACCGAGACGGCCTTTGAGGTCTTGGCCCGCGCCAAGGCGCTGGAAGCCGAGGGCAAGAGGATCATCAATCTTGGCATCGGCCAGCCCGATTTCCCGACCCCGGAGCACATCGTCGAGGCCGGCTGCAAGGCGCTCAGAGACGGCCATCACGGCTATACCCCGGCCAACGGCATCCCCGAATTGCGCGAGGCCGTGGCCGCCGACCTCCATCGCCGGCACGGGGTCGCGGTCTCGCCCGAACAGGTGCTTGTCGTCCCCGGCGGCAAGGTGACGATGTTCTTTGCGATCATGCTGTTTGGCGAACCCGGCGCAGAGATCCTCTATCCGAACCCGGGCTTTCCGATCTACGAGAGCGTCATCCGCTTTTCGGGGGCGACGCCGGTGCCGCTGCACGAAAGCGCCGGGTTCTCGTTCAGCGCCGAGGAGGTGCTGGCCAAGATCACGCCAAGGACGCGCCTTTTGATCGTCAACAGCCCGGCCAACCCGACAGGCGGGGTCGTGCCGCGCGCGGAATTTGACCGGCTTGCCGAGGGGCTCGAACGCCACCCGCAAGTTGCCGTCTTGAGCGACGAGATCTACGGCGAGATCCTCTATGACGGCGCCGAGCATGTCAGCCTCCTGCGCTATCCGGCGTTGCGCGACCGCCTGATCCTCCTGGACGGATGGAGCAAAACCTATGCGATGACCGGCTGGCGGCTCGGCTATGGGGTATGGCCGAGGGCGCTCTTTGGCGCGGCCGAGCGGCTGGCGATCAACTGCCATTCCTGCGTCAACGCCGCCGCCCAGTTTGCCGGGATCGCCGCGCTCAAAGGCCCGCGCAAGCCGGTCGAGCGGATGGTCGCCGCCTTTGCCGAGCGGCGCGCCGCCGTCATCCCCGCATTGAACCGACTGCCCGGGGTGCGCTGCGTCCAGCCGGGCGGGGCGTTTTACGCCTTTCCCCATATCGGCGGAACCGGCTACGACTCCCGCGCCTTGCAGACGCGGCTCCTGGAAGAGGCGGGGGTGGCGACGATTTCGGGCACCAGCTTTGGCGCGTTTGGCGAGGGCTATATCCGGGTCTCCTATGCTAACAGCCTGGAGGCGATCGAAGAGGCGGTCGCGCGCGTCCGCACGCTCCTCGGCAATCTCGCCGCGACATGAAGAGACGCGGATCATATTGCCCAAAAAATAGGCGGCCGGTGCCTGTCCGAAAGGCAATTCCTGGCTTTGGCCGATCGCCATGGTCGCAGTTGCGGCTGGCATGAGTTATGCTCTGCTTCTGCCGGGGACGTGCCTCGGTTGACGGAGGTGTGGCAGGCGGATGAAAAAGATTGAGGCGATCATCAAGCCCTTCAAGCTCGACGAGGTGAAGGAGGCGCTTCACGAGGTCGGCATCCAGGGCATCACGGTCACCGAGGCCAAGGGTTTCGGCCGGCAGAAAGGTCACACCGAACTTTATCGCGGGGCCGAGTATGTGGTCGATTTTCTGCCCAAGGTCAAAATCGAAGTGGTGATGGAGGATGGGCTGGTCGAACGCGCGGTCGAGGCGATCCAGCACTCCGCCCATACCGGCCGGATCGGCGATGGCAAGATCTTTGTAACCACAGTCGAGGAGGCCATCCGCATCCGCACCGGCGAGCGCGGCGCCGACGCGATCTGAAGAGTTCCCAAATCGGCCGAACGGATTGCGCCTGCCGAGGGGCCTTGACAGGTCATGCCTCGCGGTCTTCTGGTGGCGCGATCGGAAACACGAAATGCGCGCCGGCGATCACGCTTCCCGAGCACATCCCGCACCCTCTTCATCTTGCAATGGAACCTGGCGATGTCGGACACCCGAAAGGTCATGGAGCTGATCAAGGAGCACGAGGTCAAATACGTCGATTTCCGCTTTACCGACCCGCGCGGCAAATGGCAGCACCTGGCCCATCACGTGCGCACGATCAGCGAAGAATTTCTGAACGAGGGGGTGATGTTTGACGGCTCGTCGATCGCCGGGTGGAAGGCGATCAACGAAAGCGACATGAAGCTGGCGCCGGACTGCGCAACCGCGGTGATGGACCCGTTTGCCGCACAGCCCTCTCTGATCCTCTTCTGCGATGTGCACGAGCCGCTGACCGGCCAGCCCTACGGCCGCGATCCGCGCTCGATCGCCAAAAAGGCGGAAAAGCACCTGATCGCCACCGGCATCGGCGACAAGGCCTATTTCGGACCCGAGGCGGAATTCTTTGTCTTTGACGATGTGCGCTACAAGA
>JBOHMF010000213.1:0-7353 GCA_050730055.1 Allostellaceae bacterium | reverse complement strand
AGCACATCCGCGCCGCCTGGGCGTATATCAACCGGTCCGAAAACGCGAGCCGGTACACGCCCACGCAGCTCGCGCGCATCAAGTCCCGGATTGTTGCCCGGTGGAAGGAGAGGATCGATCCGGCGGGACCACCTGCGGCCTCCGAAGTAAAGGTGTCCCAATACGATACTCTGCGCAAAGGGTTGTTCGATCTCGGACGGATCGCATCGGTCATTGGCGAACTGGGCTGGCTGGAAGAGGCGCTCTCCGCCGGGGCGGCGAGCGTGGACAATATCGGCCTGCAGCCCGAGCGGCTGACCGAGTTCCTCGACGAACTCTGCGATTTTTTCAGTGCAATGGCGGCGGAAGAGGCTGAGACACCCGATCAGGCGGGCAGGCCCATGCCGGTGCCGGCTGCCGCGGTTCCCGATCGCGCCGCAGGCGCAAGCGTGGAAGGCGACATCTCTGAAAAGACTGCGGGGGGTCTGCTCGCCGCCGTACTTGCCCGAGGCGGCCGCAGCCCTGCGCTTCCTCCCGCCTCCCAATCGGGATTGGCCAGAATGCTCGCGCAGCAGCGCGCGCAGAAGGCGGCGCTGTTGCAGACCCTGTCTCAGATCGTCCCGCGCCTTGATGCGCTGTCAAAGCGGGTCGATGACATTGCCCGGCAGCCCCTGCCGCCAAAGACGATCGCCAAAGCGGCGGTCGCCCTCGCCAAGGCGGAGGATAACGTATCCTCCGGCACCGCTCTCGATTCGGGCGTCATCGCTGCGGCTCTTGGCCAGATGAGCAAGGAAGATCAGACGCTGATGCTGATCAAGGCCGCCCGGATGAACCCGATCCGCCGTTCCGAGACCGCCGCTGCGCTGCCGCGCCAGCCATAGCGCCGATCCTCGTTTCGCCCTTCACCGGACTCGCGCAGCCGAGCCCGCTGCCTCAACCCGGAGAGACCTATGGATCTCACGCAACAGACCCTTGATCTTGTCAAGGGTGCCCTCGCCAACCCGGACGATCAGCTCGCCAAGGCGATCTCGCTCGGCACGGGCCTTGTCGCCTACGATTTGCAGGCGCCGGCCAAGAACCTCTATCCCGTTGTCACCCCGATCCGCAACCGCCTGCCGCGCGTCGGCGGCGGCACCGGCACCGCGACCAACTGGCGCCAGGTCAACGCCATCATCGGTTCCGGCTTTGACGCGATGGGCTGGGTCCCGGAAGGCCAGCGCTCCGGCCAGATGAGCTATTCCACGACCTCGAAATCCGCCGCCTATGTGACGATCGGCGAGGAGGACAGCGCGACCTACGAAGCGATCTCGGCCGGCCGCGGCTTTGAGGACATTCAGGCGCGCATGACCTTCCGCCTCCTCCAGAAGATGATGCTGAAGGAGGAGATGGCGATCCTCGCCGGCAACGCCTCGCTGCAACTCGGCACGCCGGCGGCGCCGGTGCTCTCGGCCTCCGGCGCCGGCGCGACATTGCCGGCGGCAACCTATTCGGTCATCGTCGTGGCGCTGACGCTTGAAGGCTATCAGAATTCCGGCGTCGCGGCTGGGGTTGCCACGGTCAAAACGATCCCTGGCGCGGATGGCAAGACCTTCACCTTGAGCGGCGGCTCGTCGAACAAGTCGGCGAATGCGACGCAGGCGGTGACGCTCGGACAGACCCTCTTTGCCAGCGTGACGCCGATCCAGGGAGCCGTGGCTTATGCCTGGCTTGTCGGCGCCGCCGGCAGCGAGGTCTTGCAGGCGATCACCACCATCAACAGCGCGGCCTTCTCGGTGCTGCTTCTCTCCGGCACTCAGGCGACGACCGCGATCACTGCCGACAACTCGGCCAATCCCAATTACGCCTATGATGGCCTTCTGACGACCGCCTTCAAGCCCGGCTCGAACGCTTATGTCAATGTCATGGCGACTGGCACGGCTGGCACCGGCACGCCGCTGACCGCATCGGGGCGCGGCAGCATTGTCGAGATCGATACGATGCTGGAGACCATGTGGAGCGATTTCGAGCTGTCGCCGACCGTGCTCTACGTCAACGCTCAGGAGCTCAAGAACATCACCGGCAAGGTGCTCTCCAACGCCTCCGGTCCGCTGCTGCACTACGACGTCCGCACCGACGGCAGTGAGGGCGAATATGCGATCACCGCTTCGGGCTTTGTCTCATTCTACTACAACCCATTTGCGATCGATGGCGGCTTGCGGATTCCGATCCGCATCCATCCGCGCGTGCCGCCCGGCACGATCATCGGCTGGGCCGAGAACATGCCGATCCAGTACCAGTCGAACGAGGTACCCAACGTCGCCGAGATGAAGACGCGACAGGACTATTACCAGATCGACTGGCCGATCGTGACGCGTCAGCGCCAGGTCGGCGTTTACGCTGAGGAATGTCTTTGCGTCTACGCTCCCTTTGCCCTTGGCGCCATTACCAACATCGGAAACGGTTGAGGGTATTCTTGATCGGACCTCCTCTACAGGTATGATGGTGGGGATCAAGCGGCGCTTTGCTTTCGCCTGATCCCCAACCACCATCCCCTGTATGGGGAGAAAGATGATCCAAGAATCTCCACAACTCCCGCTCAACGAGCGCCCAGTCAGCATTGCAACAAAACGGTGCAAATGGTGCGGGAAGGAAAAGCCGCTCACCGAATTCCATTATTGCCCCGAGCAAAGCAGGCACAGAGCCGAGTGCAAGGAGTGCTATCGCGCAGCAATGAATGCGCGGCGCGATCCAATCGATAACCGGCGCCGGGTAAAGGCATGGCAGCAAGCCAATCCTGATAAGCGGCGGGCACAGAGCAGGAAAACTTATGAAGCAAAAAGAAGCAATTTACGTCGTTCTGTTGCAAGCACGCTGAAAACGACCAGGGCATCATGCAGGCGGCGCGGCGTCGTAATGGAGATCACCACTGATGACGTGGTTGCCCTGTTTGAGGCTCAATCCGGCCGCTGTGTCCTGACTGGCCGAACATTGCTCTGGGGCACCAAGGGCGTTCAGCGGGACACGCTCTCCATCGATCGCATTGACCAATCCCGCGGATACGTGCTCGGCAACGTTCGACTCGTGACCTATCAGGCGAACTTCGCGAGAAACCGCTTCTCCGATGAGGAGCTATTCGAGTTCTGCAAAGCAGTCCTCGCATGGCGTGACCGCTGATATTACCCTTTATGAAAGAGAGTGGCCGATGGCGTTTGGCGATCTGACCACATTGGTCGATGTCAAGGCGTGGCTGCAGACTGCGCCGGGCCTCTTTCCGTCAAGCGACGACACCCTGCTCGCGCGCCTCATCACCGCTGCGAGCCAGTTCATCATAGAGAGACTGGGGCGCCCGATCCTCTCGGCCGATTACATTGAGGTCCGCGATGGGACGACCGGCTTCTGGGGACAGAGCGATGCGCGCTTTCCATTCGCGGTGACGCCCTGCACCGCCGTCCTGTCGGTTGTCGTGGACAATATCGCGGTGCCGCCGGTTCCGGCCTTGACACCGGGCGCGGCTGGGATCGTGCAATCCCTGCCGGTAGGCTTTCAGGCCGGCTATCTGTTTTCGCCGACGCAGATCGTCATTCGCGGCTATTTTGTGCCGCGCCGGGCGCAATGCGTGACGATCCAATACACTTCGGGCCACCCGAGCGTGCCAGCGGACCTGCAACAGGCGTGCATCGAACTGGTCTGTCTGCGCTACCGCGAGCGCCAGCGGATCGGCGAGGTGTCAAAGCACCTGGGCGGCGAGGTCGTCACCTATCTGCAAAAGGACATGAGCGCTTCGACGCTCTCGGCGCTGGCGCGCTACCGGCTCGTGGCGCCGATCGCGAGCATGGCCCCACAACTGGCGCCGACACAGACCGACAGCGCGATCGTGGGCGCGGTGCTCGCGTGACGATCGCCCGCGAGAGGATCTATGCCGCGCTGTGGGCATTGGCATCGAGCGCCGCTCCCTTCGCCAGCGCAAACCGCCGGCTGCGGCATTGGGGCGATGTTTCCCCGGCGGAGCAGCCGGCGCTTTTCATGGCCGAAAAGGGCGGCGAGGGACGGATCAAGGCGCTCGGCGCCCCTGTGGTTTGGACGCTGCGAGCCGATCTCTATGTCTATGCGCATTCGACCGATCCGTACAGCGCGCCGGGGAGCATTCTTAACCCGCTGATCGACGCGCTCGACGCCGCGCTCGCACCATCGACCGTCACAGGCATCCAGAACCTCGGACTGCCGGCGATGGTCCAGCACGCCCTCATCATCGGCAAAATCGAGGTCGATGAGGGCGTCCTTGGCGACCAGGCGGTCGCGATCGTGCCGGTCGAGATCCTCTGCGTCGCATGATAGGGGAACACATAAAAGACCGGGTCTTGGCCACCGGGGCGAATCCGAACCTGGCTGAGGATTGGGGCAAAGCCATCTCCCCGCGAGCTCCGATAGGGGCGCCGAGCCCATGGTGGTCGAAATGTATTTCCCTCGGCTCCGCCGCCGTCCGGAACACGCCTTTCTGCAATTGTGCGCACCGCGCTGCGGGGAAGCCGAGAGCGCTATCGAGAGGGATCTGACATGCAACTTGCATTCGGCTCTGGCGCGCTGTGGGGCGAGCGCACCGATATCACCGGCTCCGGCATCGGGCCGCGTCAGTTCGGCGTGCTTCAGGACGTGACGATCGATTTCGATTGGACCGAGAAGGAACTGTACGGCCAGTATCAGTTCCCGGTGGCGATCGCGCGCGGACAGGGCAAGATTACCGGCAAGGCGAAATTCGCCCAAATCGCGGGGCTGCTCTATTCGGATATCTTTTTTGGTGAGCTTCCGGTAACCGGCCAGTTCGCGATCGCGCAATCGGAAGCCGCGGTGGTGCCGGCAACGGCGCCCTTTGCAACAATGGCCGCCAACGCGGCATCTTATAATGACGACCTGGGGGTCGTCTATGCTGCAACCGGCGGGCGGTTCAACCGGGTCGCTACACCTTCAGTCGCTGGACAATATTCCGTCGATTTCGCGACCGGCGTTTATACATTCTCGGCCGCTGATGCCGGCGCCGCGTTGCTGATCTCGTATACCTACAGCGTGACCGCAAGCGGCAGCAAGGTGACGCTGGTCAATCAACTCATGGGAATGACGCCGATCTTCAAGGGAACTTTCTATACGACCTATGACGGCAACGGCACCGCTCTGCGCCTCAACGCCTGCACGGCCAGCAAGCTGTCGCTGCCAACCAGGGTTGATGATTGGACGATCCAGGATCTGGATTTCACGGCTTTTGCCGACGCCTCCGGCACAATCGGTTATCTGTCGACGGTGGAATGATGAAAGCATCGGCAAAGAGACTGCCCGGCCGCAACACCATGATTGATGGTATCACCGTGCGCATGGGTGGCCGGGATTGGATTGTGGCGCCGTTGACCTTGGGGCAGCTGCGACGCCTGTGGCCGCAGGTCCAGCACCTCGGCGAGAGCGGCGCCGGCATGGGCGAGAAAGAGGTTTCGGTCGTGGTCGAAATCGTCACTGCCGCCTTGCAACGCACTTACCCCGGCATGACGCCGGCCAAGGTCGAGGAGTTGCTCGATCTCGGCAACGCCGGCGCGGTACTGAATGCGGTGCTGACCGGTTCCGGATTGCGGCCAGCGCTGGGGGAAGCGGCAGCCCTCGGGGCTTTGCCGGCGGGCGGCGGCCTGTCCGAGCCGAACCCGGGGGCCGATGCCAAGGATTCCAATGGGCCGAGATCTATGGCCTCCTCGCCACAGCCTGCGGTTACAGCTATCCCGTCATAGATTCGATGACGCTCCACGAGGTCGCAGAGCTGATGGCGTATTGGGAAGTGAATCCACCAGCTTATATTCTGCTCGCGGCGCTCCTCGGCTTTTCCGGGAACGCGCGGAAATCCGCCTCGGCCGCAATACCGCAGCAGACGCTCGGTGAACTTGGCCCGGGCTTTTACACCGGCGATGTCCATGCCGGCCTAGGTACGGCAGTGATCGATATTGCCAGGCTTCGGCAACGCAGTCAGTCGACGAAGATCTGAAGAAGAGCGATTTTGAGGGAGAGGCGATGGCATGGCCGAAATTGAATCCCGCATGACCATTGGTGCTGATGCGAGCGCTCTCGCTGCTGCAATGGAAATGATACGGGGGGTGCTCCAAGAGATGCGTACGCAGTTTGCCGGACTCGGTACGGCTCGCAAGGCGCAGTCCCAGATCAGCAATGCGATGACGCACATCGTCGCCGTAATGAAGTCGGTTGAACGGTCATGGCGCCAATTCGCCGCGCCGATCGAGCGCAAGATATCAGACTCCCTGACGGACGCGGTGCTGGGCATCCGGCAGCGGGGCGGGATGAAGGATGTCATGCTCGGGATCGAGAAATCGGCCGTCGGCGGGATGATGAACAACGTCGTCAAGGGGATCGGCAACAGCCTCGTCAAGCCGCTCTTCACCTCAATGCTGGGGGCGGGCGGGATCGGCGGCGGGATCGCCAACCTGCTCTTCAACCCGAACGATACGGCAAAGCTTTCGCTCTTGTCGATCATCGCCGCCAATACCGGGGCGACAGCCGCCGCCGCGGGTGTCACTGCGGCCTCGACCGGGACCAGCGCGGTCGGCACCGGCTTTTCCGCGATCGGTGCCTTTTCCGGGATCAAGAGCGCCTTCAGTTGGATCGGCAGTCTCTTCGCCTTTGACCGCGGCGGGATCGTGCCCTCGGCCGCGGGCGGCTGGTCCTTGCCGCCCTTTGCCGGCGGGATGCCGGCGATGCTGCACAGCCGCGAGATGGTGCTGCCGGCCGACATCTCGGAAGGCTTGCAGGGGATGATCCGCGGCGGCGGCCCCAATGGCGCCCCCAATGGCGCCAATGGCGGCGACGTGCACGTCCACAACCACTTTCACGGTCCCGCCGACGGCGCTTCGGTCGGCCGCTGGTTCGGGGCCAACAAGGGCGCGCTCGCCGCGACGATCCGCGACGCCTGGAATTCGGGCGCGATCGCGTTCCCATGATGAGGGTCACTTGGGGCTTTTGGCTTCTTGCCGTGAGCGTCGGGCGCCTTACTTGGAGCTTCTGACGTGGCCCTTAACAGCTTTCCGGTGCTGCCCGGCCTCGCGTGGTCGGTCACAAAAGCGCCGGCGTTCAAGACCCGCATCCAGAAGAGCGTTTCCGGGCGCGAGCGGCGCGCGCAGGACCAGATCCTGCCGATCTGGACCTGGACGCTCTCCTACAACTTTCTGCGCGATCAGGCCGCGCAGGGCTACAACGAACTGCGCGAACTGATGGGGTTTCACGCCCAGCAGGCGGCCGCCTTCGTCCCGTTTCTCTATACCGATCCGACCGACAACAGCGTCACCGGGCAAGTGATCGGCATCGGCAATGCCTCGCAGACCGCCTTTCAGCTTGTCCGCAATCTCGACGCCG
>JBOHMF010000212.1:0-7398 GCA_050730055.1 Allostellaceae bacterium | reverse complement strand
CCGCGCGCTCGGCGGCGACCCCGAGGAAGGGTTGCGCGAAGACTGAGGGGGCGGACGTGGCGAAACGGTAGACGCAGCAGACTTAAAATCTGCTCCGGGTGACCGGGTGCGGGTTCGAGTCCCGCCGTCCGCACCAGTTATTGCAGACCCGGCTCGGTGCTCACGGGCGCGTGGTCCGCTGCCGTCGGATCGTCGGCTGACGCGATCGCCGTCCTCGTTCTCTTGGACGGCCGGCGATCCGGACTGATTCCTTGCCCGGCCGACAGCGTCGTTTATCTTGTGCAGACCCCGAGCCGGCGCAACCCCGAACGCGGGTCCGCCAGGTCGTCGCTCCAGAACGCGGATGCGCGGCCAACCTGTTTTCCCGCTCGCCCCTGCATGGCCATGCCCGACGATCAGCGCGAGGTCATCGATTTTCTCAGCCGGCCATCCTCGTACGGTCCATGAGTCGCGCGGGTCGAGGTCATCAAAACTCATATCTCGCTGGTCTTTCTGGCCGGAGAGCGCGCCTTCAAGCTGAAGCGCGCCGTCACCTTCCCCTATCTCGATTTCGCCAGCGCGGAACAGCAGCGGCGGGCCTGCGCGGCCGAACTCGCGCTGAACCGTCGCACGGCTCCCTCATTATATCTCGATCTGCACGCCATCGGCCGCCGGCCCGACGGCGGCATCGGCTTTATCGACACGGAACCTGCCATCGACTGGGTCGTGGTGATGCGGCGCTTTGACCGGGATCGGGTGTTCGACCGGCTCGCCGAGCAGGGTCGATTGAACGCCGGCCTGATGCGCACGCTGACCGGGCGGATCGCGGCGTTTCACGAAGCGGCCGAACGGCGTTTTGATTGCGGCGGCGCGGCCGCGCTCAGCGCGGTTGTTCAGGGGAACGACGAATGCCTCAAGGCGGCGCGGCACGCCGGGTTTGCCGGGTCGGACATCGGCACGGTCCGCAGCCAATCGCTGGAACGGCTCGCCGCCCTCGCCCCGCTGCTCGACCGGCGGCGCAAGGACGGAAAGGTGCGCCGCGGGCACAGCGACCTGCACCTGCGCAACATCGTGCTGCTCGAAGAGGGACCGACGCTCTTTGACTGCCTCGAGTTCTCGGCAGCGCTGGCCGCGACCGATGTGCTCTATGATCTCGCCTTTCTGCTGATGGACCTCGAACACAAGGGGTTGGCGGATTTTGCCAATCTCGTGCTGAACCGCTATTTTGACCTGACCGGGGAGGATGACGGGCTGCCCGCGCTGCCGTTGTTTCTGTCGCTGCGGGCGGCGATCCGCGCCCATGTCACAGCGGCCGCACTGGAGCAGGCGGCTCCCGCAGCGCGGCCAGAGGGAGCGGCCGAGGCGCGCCGCTATCTCGCTCTCGCATTGCGCCTCCTGCAACCGCGGCCGCGCCGGCTGGTGGCGATCGACGGTCTGTCCGGCACCGGCAAATCGACCCTGGCCGCCGCCCTGGCGCCAAGCCTCGGCGCGCGCGTCCTGCGCAGCGATGTGATCCGCAAGCGCCTCTTTGACGTGCCGCCGGAAACCCGGCTGCCGGCCGACGCCTATGGCGCAGCGGTGTCGCGACAGGTTTATGACCGCCTGCGACACCAGGCCCGCGCGGCTCTCGATGCGGGCTTTCCGGCGATCATCGATGCCGTCGCGCTGCGCCAGGAGGAACGCCGCGCCTTTGCCGCGGTGGCCGAGGCGGCGGCCGTGCCGTTTGCCGGGCTGTGGCTCGAAGCCCCGGCGCAGGCGCTGGAAGGCCGCATCGCGGCGCGCCGCGACGACGCCTCCGACGCGTCTCCCGCCGTCCTGGAGCAACAGCTCCGGCACGATCCCGGGACGATCGCCTGGGTACGCATCGATGCCGGCGCCGGACCCGAGGCGTGTCTGTCTGCCGCCCGCCGCGCCCTTGGCCTGGCGTGATTCCGCGGGGCTGCCCAGCGCGCGGCGAGTGCGCTATCATGCCGCGACGCATTTGCGCCGCGCGGCTGCGGCGCCGCGAGAGGGAGGAGTTGATGGCCGAGATTCTCGGGCTGGGCTGCACGCATTATCCGGGCCTTCTGGGTCCCGACGAAAAGCTGCCGGGGCTGTTTCATCACCTGCTGACCGCGCCCAATGTTCCCGCCCCCTACAAGGAGCGCGCAAACTGGCCGCAGGAGCTCTTGGCCGAACTCGGCAATGACGAGGGGCAGGCGGCGGCACGCCGCTATGGCGCGCGCATGGGCGAGGGCTTTCGTGCGGTGCGCCGGGCGCTCGACGCTTTCAACCCCGACCTCGTCCTCGTCTGGGGTGACGACCAGTACGAGAATTTCCGCGAGGACGTGATCCCCGCCTTCTGCCTTCTCGGGTATGACGACGACATTGCGCTCCAGCCGTGGCAGACCGCCGACGGCAAAGGCAAAACCAACCGCTGGAACGAGGGGTCGGACTGGACGCTGAAGCTGAAGGGCCAGCGCGCCGCCGCCAAGCATCTGGCGAGCGGCCTCATCGAGCGCGGCATCGACATGGCCTATGCCTATAAGCCGCTGCACCATCCGATGGCGCACGCCTTCACCAACACCCTCCTCTATCTCGATTGGGACCGGCAGGGTTTCCCCTACCCGGTGCTGCCGTTTGCGATCAACTGCTATGGCAGCAACCTCTTCCATGCCCAGGGCGGGATCGGCGCGCTGTTTGTGCCGCCGCGCGACCCCTCGGAACTGCCCGACCCACCCTCGCCGCAGCCGTGGCGCTGCATGGAGGTGGGCGCGGCGGTCGCCGAGATCTTTGCCGAATCGCCGTGGCGCGTGGCGCTCATCGCCTCGTCCTCGTGGTCGCACTGCTTTCTGTCACCAACCAACGGCTATCTGTGGCCCGACCACAAGGCCGACCGGCAATTGTTCGAGGCGCTTTCCGCCGGCGAATGGGAGGTCTGGCGCCGCCGCTCGTTGAAAGACATCGAGGCCGCCGGCCACCACGAGATGCTGAACTGGATGATGCTGGCCGGGGCGATGGAAAAGCTCGGCCGCAAGCCGGTCGTGCACGACTATATCGAGACCTGGATCTTCGCTTCGGACAAGTGCTTCGCCTCGTTCCCGGCGTGATTGCCGCTCGCCCCCTCCCTCTTCCTGCACGGGGGAAGAGGGAGGGGCCCGCGCTGCGGGAGGGTGAGAGGCCGGCCGCGCGGGGCGCCCGCTGAGCGGTTGCGGTGCGCCGCCCTTGCCAAATCGGGCACTCGCCCCCGATACTTGGGACGGGGGAGAGATGCGCACGAGGTTGCCGATCTTCAAAAACAGGGCGCATTCGGCCGCGCTGGTCTGGCGTCTGGCACGCGATTTCATGCGCCCGCACCTGCGCACGATCATCCTCGCTTTTGTGCTGATGGGGGTGGCAGCGGCCAGCACGGCGCTGCGGGCCTGGCTGATGCAGCCGGTGCTCGATCTGATCTTTGTCGGGCGCAACGGATCGCTCTTATGGCTCATCGCCGGGGCGGCGCTGGCGATCGCGCTGGTCAAGGGATTTGCCGATTACGGCGAGGCCGTGCTGATGAACCGCGTCGGCCAGCGCGTTGTCGCCGATGTGCAGATCGCGCTGTTCGCCCGGCTGATGCGCGCCGATCTCGCCTATTTTCACGGCCGCCCGGCCGGGACCCTGATCTCGCGCTTCACGAGCGATGCGGGCCTCCTGCGCAACGTCGCGGCAAACGCGCTCGGCGCCATCGGCAAGGACGCGGTGACTGTCGTGTTTCTGGTCGCGGTCATGTTCTATCAGGACTGGCTCTTGGCCCTCATCTCGTTTTTTGTCTTTCCGCTGGCGATCCGCCCGATCGTCGGCATCGGGCGCCGGATGCGCCGGGTCTCGGCCAACACCCAGGCCGAGATCGGCCAGTTGACGACCCTCCTCACCCAGACCTTTCACGGCGCCCGGCAGGTCAAGGCCTACGGCATGGAGGCTTATGAGGAATCGCGCGCGGTCCAGCTGATCGAGCGCATCTATGGGCTGTTGGATCGCGCCGCGCGCACCCGCGCGCGCGCCGCGCCGATGATGGAGACCCTGGGCGGGGCGGCGATCGCGGTGGTCATCCTTTACGGCGGCCATCAGGTGATCAGCGATGCGCGCACGCCGGGCGCGTTCTTCTCCTTTATCACGGCGCTCTTGCTCGCCTACCAGCCGTTGAAGAACCTCGCCAATCTGAACGCCTCGCTGCAACAGGGGCTGGCCGCGGCGCAGCGGCTCTTTGAGGTTCTCGATGTCGAGCCGACGATCCGCGACCGACCGCCCGCCCGGCCGCTCGCCATCCGCGGCGGCGAAATCCGCTTTACCAATGTCCGCTTTGGCTATGCCGCGGGGGCCACCGCGCTCGATGGCATCTCGCTCACCATCCCGGCCGGCCGCACGGTCGCGCTGGTCGGCCCCTCGGGCGCCGGGAAATCGACAATCCTCAACCTGATCCCGCGCTTCTACGATGTCGAGGCGGGGGCGATCACGATCGACGGGCAGGATATCCGCACGGTCGCGCTCGCCTCGCTGCGCGGCGGGATTGCGCTGGTCGCGCAGGAAGTCAGCCTGTTTGACGACACGGTGCGGGCCAACATCGCCTATGGCCGCTTTGGTGCCGCTGAAACCGAGATCGTGGCGGCGGCGCGCGCCGCCGCCGCCGACGGCTTTATCCGCGAGCTGCCGCAGGGTTACGACACGATGGTCGGCGAGCATGGGGTGCGGCTCTCGGGCGGGCAGCGCCAGCGTCTGGCGATCGCCCGCGCGATGCTGAAAGATGCACCGATCCTGCTGCTCGACGAGGCGACCTCGGCGCTCGACAGCGAATCCGAGCGGCAGGTCCAGACCGCGCTGAAGGCGCTGATCCGCGGCCGCACCACGCTCGTCATTGCCCATCGCCTGTCGACAGTGCAGGACGCCGATCTGATCTGCGTCGTCGATCGCGGGCGCATCGTCGAGAGCGGCCGGCATGCCGATCTCATCGCTGCCGGCGGTCTTTATGCCCGGCTCTATGCGATGCAGTTTGCCCCAACCTCGCGCGATCAGGGATCGCGCGGAGACCCCGATGACGAGCCGGCGCTCGCCGTCGCACCGGCGCCGTGACGCGGCGATGCTGTCGCGCACCTGGCAAAGCCTGCGGCGGAGCGAGCGGCTGCGCCGCGCCCTGTGCTGGCTCATCGGCGGCTATATCCACCTCGTCTACCGCACCCAGCACTGGGAGATCGAGGGCGCCGAGCGGGTCCACGCCCTGCGCGCCCAAGGCCGCGGCTTTATCCTCGCCTTCTGGCACGGGCGACTCTTGATGATCCCGATGGCCTGGCAACGTCTGGCGCCGATGCACATGCTGATCTCGGCGCATCGCGACGGGCGGATCATCGCCGAGGCGGTGCGCCCCTTTGGGGTCGGCTCGATCGCCGGTTCGACCCGCCGCGGCGGTTCGGCCGCCCTGCGCGCGATGGTGAAGCGGCTGAAGGAGGGCGCGTGCGTCGGCATCACCCCCGACGGGCCGCACGGTCCGGCGCAGAGCGCGAGCCGCGGCATCATCGATCTGGCCCGCATCTCGGGCGCGCCGATCGTGCCGATCACCTACGCGACGAGCCGCCGGTGGATCCTATCCACCTGGGATCGTTTTCTGCTGCCGCTTCCCTTTGGGCGCGGGGTCTATCTGTGGGGCGAGCCGCTGGCCGTCGCCCCCGATCTCGATGAAGCCGGTCTCGAAGACGCCCGCCGTCTGGTCGAGACCCGCATGCGCGCGCTGACCGTGGAGGCCGATCGCCGCGTCCACCGCAGCGAGAGTCTCACGCCCCGACTCTATCGCCTGCTGACCGGCGCCCTGGCGCCGCTCGCGCCCGTCCTCTTGCGCTGGCGCGCGCGGCGGGACAAGGAAGACCCCGCCCGCATGGCCGAGCGGCGCGGCATCGCCGGCCAGCCCCGACCCGCGGGAGCGCTGGTCTGGGTCCACGCCGCCAGCGTCGGCGAGGCCACGGCGGTCCTGGGGCTGATCGAGCGGGCGCTCGCAGAGCGCCCCGGACTCCACTGTCTTCTCACCACCGGGACCGTAACCTCGGCCCGACTGCTTGCCGAACGGCTGCCGGCGCGCGCCCGGCACCAGTTTGCCCCGCTCGATTTTCCCACCTCCGTCGCGAGCTTCCTGGACCACTGGCGTCCCGACCTCGCGCTCTGGGTCGAATCGGAATTGTGGCCGAACCTGGTGCTGGCGACGCGCGCACGCGGCATCCCTGCGGTGCTGGTCAATGCCCGGCTGTCGGCGCGCGCCGCCGCGCGCTGGCGCTGCGCGCGCAGTCTGATCGCGGCGATGCTCGATGCCTATGCCCTGGTTCTGGCCCAGAGCGCCGAGCAGGCCGAGCGGTTCCGCGCGCTGGGCGCCCGGAGGGTGGCAAGCGTCGGCGATCTGAAGGCGGCGGCGCCGCCGCTTCCGGTCGATCCGGCCGCGCTGCACGCGCTCCGCCGGCAGATCGCGGACCGTCCCCTGTGGCTCGCCGCGAGCACCCACGCGGGCGAGGAGGAGATCGCCGCCGCGGCGCATCTTGCCCTCCGATCCCGACACCCGGGACTGCTGACGATCCTCGCGCCGCGCCACCCGGCGCGTGGTGCAGTGATCGCGGTGATGCTGGAGAGGCAGGGGCTGACCGTCGCCCGCCGTTCCCGGTGCGAGGAGATCGCCGCCGGCACCGATATCTACCTCGCCGATACGATGGGCGAACTCGGACTGTTTTACCGCCTTTGCGAGATCGCCTTTATTGGCGGCTCGCTGGTCGCCCGCGGCGGCCACAACCCGTTTGAGGCGGCGCGCCTCGACTGCGCCGTGCTGTTCGGCCCGGATATGGGCAATTGCCAGGCGCTGGCCGAAACACTTCTCGCCGCCGGCGGCGGCGCGAGAGTGACCCGCGACAGCCTTGCCGGGGCGGTGTCGGCGCTCTTCGACGATCCGCAGCGACGCGCCACGCAGAGCGCGGCGGCGCGCGCTGCGGCGATGGCCGGGACGGAGGTTCTCGACCTCGTACTCGGCCACCTCGCCCCGTGGCTCGACCCGCTCGCGCCGAGCGAGCCAGCCGCGGTTCCGGGCCGGGTGCCGGCGTGAGGCGCGCCGCCGCTCCCGCGTTCTGGAGCGAGCCGGCGGGGCTTCGCGCCGGCCTCTTGATGCCGCTCGCCGCCGCCTGGGATATGGCCGGGCGGGCGCGGCGGTCGTGGGCGCACGCCTATCGCGCACCGGTCCCGGTGATCTGCGTCGGCAATCTTGTCGCCGGCGGCGCCGGCAAGACGCCGGTGGTGCTGGCGCTCGCCATCCGGCTGCGCACAGCGGGCGTCGCGGCGCAGATCGTGACGCGCGGGTATGGCGGGCGCCTCAACGGCCCGGTCCGCGTCGATCCCGCCCGGCACGATGCCGCCGCGGTCGGCGACGAACCGCTGCTGCTC
>JBOHMF010000211.1:0-7416 GCA_050730055.1 Allostellaceae bacterium | reverse complement strand
CGACACCATGATGATGCGCCCATAATTCTGCTCGCGGAACAGGTTGATCGCGGCGCGGTTGATGTTGAAATGGCCGGTCAGATGGACATCGATGACCGCCTGCCAGTCCTCCGGGAACATGTTGTGAAACATCTTGTCTCTGAGGATGCCGGCGGCGTCGAAGACGCTGTGCAGACCGCCAAAGGTTTCGCGCGCCTGTTTGACCATCTCCAGGCAGTCGTCGAATTTGGCGACCGAACCGTAATTGGCGATGGCCTCGCCGCCCGCCGCCTTGATCTCGTTGACGATCTGCTGCGCCGGGGTGTGGTCGGAACCCTCGCCGCTGCCGCTGGTGCCGGGATCACTGACGACGACCTTGGCGCCGTTCGCCGCCATCAGCTTGGCGACCTCGGCGCCGACCCCGCGCCCCGCTCCCGCGCAGATCGCCACGCGCCCGTCGAGCATGCCCATCGTCCCGCTCCGTTCCGGCTGTTTCACTCGCCAGCGGTTGTCGCGGTCGGCGCAGGGTTTGTCAATGAAACCGCACAAAGCGGGAAGAACGCCGCCGCGCCGCTCTCCAGATTCGCCGGCATCGCCTGACCCGAGGAGACATCGCAATGAGCTTTCGCATCACCGGTCTGCCGGCCGAACCGTTCGCCCCGCTGTTTGATCTGTCCGAGGCGGAGTTGGCCCGGCGCGGCGCCGTCCGCCGCATCGCCGACGGGCGCCGGCCCGGCTATCCGTGCCGCATCAGCCTCACCGACTCGCAGCCGGGCGAGGAGTTGCTGCTGGTCAATTACGAGCACCATCCGGTCGACTCGCCCTATCGCATGCGCTTTGCCGTCTATGTGCGCCGGGGCGAGAAACGCTATGACGCGATCGACGAGATCCCGGAGCAATTGCGCCTGCGCACCCTCGCGGTGCGCGCGTTTGACGGCGCGGGAATGATGGTCGGCTGGGAGATGGTCGAAGGAGCGCGACTGGAGGGAGCGATCGACCGGCTTCTTGACGAACTGCGCGCCGCCTATCTGCATATCCATTATGCGGCCCCCGGCTGCTACGCGGCGCGGGTCGATCGCGCCTGAGGGCTTCAGCCGTCTGCTTCCGGCACGATGGTCCGGGTTTCGACCCGGCCGGCGTGCATGACCTCGACCGACACTTCGCGCCCGGCCAGTTCCTCGGTCAGCAGCCGGTGCAGATCATCGACGCCGGCAACCGGGCTGCCGGCAAGGCGCAGGAGCACGTCGCCGGTCTTGAGGCCGGCGCGTTCCGCCGGACTGCCGGCAGTTACCTCCGCGACCATCGCCGCGCTCGCCGCGGCGAGGCCGAGCCGGTAGACGAGGGCGCGCGCGAGCGGCACGGTCTGCGCGGCGATGCCGAGCCGGCTGCGCCGCACCCGCCCGTCGCGCAGCAGCCGGGTCGCGGCATCGATCGCCGTGTCGCTGCCGATCGCAAAGCAGATCCCCTGCGCCATGCCGATCATCGCGGTGTTGATGCAGACGACGCGCCCGTTGCCGTCGGAGAGCGGTCCGCCGGAATTGCCCGGGTTGAGCGGCGCGTCGGTCTGGATCACGCTGTCGATGAGGCGCCCTGAGGGCGCGCGCAGACTGCGCCCGAGCGCGCTGACGATGCCGGCCGTCACCGTCGTCTGAAAGCCGAGCGGATTGCCGATCGCGATGACCAGTTGCCCGACCTTGAGCCGGGCCGAACTGCCGAATTCGGCATAGGGAAGGCCGCTTGCGCCAAGATTGAGGACGGCGAGATCGGTCGCCGCGTCGCCGCCGACCGGTTTCGCCTCAAACCGGCGGCCATCCGGCATTGACACGGCCAGGGTCTTGGCGCCGGCGACGACGTGATGATTGGTCAGGAGATACCCGTCCGGGGTGAACACGACCCCGGAGCCGATACCGTGCGGCCGTCCATCTGGTTTCTGCGCCGCGATATGCGCGACCGCCGGGCCGACCCGTTCGACCGCAGCGGCAACCCGCGCCGAGTACGGGTCGAGCGCCTCGTCCTCGGCGGCGGCATGGGAGAGATCAAAAGGCATGACAAGGAGGTGTTGCATCTCCTCTGAAGCTGCAACCCGGCCATCGTACCGGGGTCCACCCCCCCATCCGGGTGATGGCGGGGCGGGTCGCCGCGCGCGATTCTTTTCCCCACCTGTTGCAGGAAAGGAAATGTCGTGCCCGATCCCACCCCCAACGTATTGACGGACTTTTCCCAGGCGCTGACGGCGCGCGCCGCTGCTGGAAAAGCCCTTGTCGCGGGTCTCGCGGTGCCGCACACGCGCCCGCTGACCGCGACCCTGTGGCGCGCCGATGTCGCAATCGCCTCGGAGCAGGTGTTTCCGAGGACCGAGGAAGCCGAGCTGATCTTGCCGGACGGCCGGACCGTGCCGGCGCGGGTCGCCGGCCGCGACCCCGCCACCAATATTCTCGCCTTGCGCTATGAGGGCGGACCCGAGAGCGTGCCGGCGGCGGCGGAGCCGCATCTCGGCGCGCTCGCTCTGGTCCTCGCCGCCGAGGCCGGCGGCACGCCGAGCGCCCGCTTGACGACGGTTCGCGCGCTCGGCCCCGCTTGGCACAGCCGCGAAGGCGGACGGATCGACCGGCGGATCGCGCTCGACCTCATTCTGTCGCGCGGCGAGGAGGGCGGCCCGGTGTTTGACATGGCGGGCGGGCTTTTTGGCATGTCCACCGCGGGGCCGCGCGGCCGCGCCCTGGTCATTCCGGCGGCGACGATCGAGCGGGTGCTGGTCCCGCTTCTTGCCGCCGGCCGGGTCGAGCGCGGCTGGCTCGGCGTCGCGCTGCATCCGGTTGCTCTGCCGCAGGACATCGCCACGGCCGCAGGACAGGACCGCGGGCTGATCGTCCTTCGCCTCGCCGCCGACGGACCGGCGGCCAAGGCCGGCCTTCTTGTCGGCGACATCCTGATCGCGGTCGGCGACAGCCCGGCCGTGCAAACCTCCGAAATCGCCCGCCGGCTCGGCCCCGACAGCATCGGCCGGGAGATCGCGCTGAAGCTGGTGCGCGCCGGCGCGATGACAAGCCTCAGCGCGACGGTGATGGCGCGCCCGGGGCGATGAGGGGGCGATGAGGGGGCGATGAGCGAGGACCCGGAAGGGGCCGCTCCGCTCTCCGTCCTGATCAGGGCGACCGATCCGCTGCGCCGCCGCGGTCTCGCAGCGATCGTCAGCGGTGCCGGACACCATCTGGCGGCAAGCCCGAGCGAGGCGAATGTCATGCTTGCCGACGGCACGGCCGACAGCCCGGAGGGGCTACCCCCGGGACTGCCCATTGTCGCACTCGGCGCCGCCGAAGCGGGTCAGGCCGGGTTGTTGCCGGCCGATGCGACGCCGGCGCAGATCGACGCCGCCTTGCGTGCCGCCGCCGCCGGCCTCGTCGTGCGCGCGGGCGAAAGCCGGCGCCCTGCTTTTCGCGCCCTCGCAGAGGCGGCGGCGCCGCTCTTATCACCGCGCGAAGCCCAGATCCTGGCCCTGATCGGCGACGGTCTCAGCAACAAGGAGGTGGCGCGGCGTCTCGGCATCTCCGGCCACACCGTGAAGTTTCATATCGAGTCGCTGTTTCGCAAGCTCGCCGCCGGCAGCCGTGCCGAGGCGGTACGCAAAGGTCTGCGGCAAGGGTTGATCGAGCTTTAGGGACGCATCCGGCAAGTTGATCAAGCCTTCTCGGCCCGCGGGTGATTTATGGCAAATCGGCGGCCAGCAGGCGCCCCGCGATCCCGCCGCGCAGGACATGGAGAACACTCAGGTTTTAGCCGGAGGCGGAAAATCCTCGACATGAAATTCCCCGGTCTGGCCGAAATCGCCTTCTCCCTTGCTCGCCAACGCCCAATGACAGAGGGTGTTCCACCCCCGAAAGGAAGAATGCACTGAGCGGCGCTTATCCTCGTGCAGCGACGACGATCATCGCTTCGCTAACTGCCGGCAGCAGATGATAGCGGCGCACGAGACGCAACCCCGCCCCATGCAGCAGCCGGTCAAGATCACCGCGCGAAATCGGATAGCTCGCCGGTTGAAGGTGCCGCAGCAGACGTTTTATGCCGCGGCGGAAGCGTTGATAGCCGCTATCAAAGGACTGAGTAAAGACGACGGGGCCGTCGCATACCGCGGCTACACCGCCGAGAAACTCTACTTGTGCGTCTAGCGGGAAGTGCATCAGAACTCGAGCGCACAGTGCGGCATCAAAATGGCGCCCGAGCTCCGTGAGCCGGCGCGCATCGCACACGACTGGCTCGAACCTTGCGCCGAACTGTGCCAGCCGGCGCTGTGCAACCTGGAGCATGGCCGCCGAGATGTCAGCTCCGGCCACGTTATAGCCCGCCTGCAGCAGGATCTCAGCCAGCCGTCCGGTACCACATGGGGCGTCGAGAATCACCGTTCCCGGTTTCACGCCGGCGAAGGTGAACGCCTGGATCAAACAGCGCCGCTCGAGCGTGAGATAGACTTTCGCGGGAAAACTCGAGAAGCGCACCCGGTCGTATTCCTCAGCGATCTTCTTGTCTTGGTAGTATTCGGTTGGATTCCATCGCGGCGACACGTCTGGTCCGGCATGGCGATTACGCTGCAACGGCATGATTTTCAAATCCTGATTTATCCTGGTGGCGGGGGGTCGAGGAGATTGGTCGCGATGAGGTGACGGAGAAGGTAGCGAGCATGCCACAGCCGGGCCGTCCCCTTCTTGGTAAACTCGACATCCGCCCAGAATCGCAGCAAACGCTGTAGATAGAGCCAGCGCCCGGCGAGGTTGTCCGGGCCCAACTCGACCTTGTCTCCAGCATATCCTTTGAGGAAAGATCGATAGATGTGGCGCCTGAACGGTAACAGGTGCAGGCTTCTGGGCGACAGCAGTTGGAGATCGAGGTGAAACAGGAAATTCACCACATCGCGAAGGCATTCGATCTGCCCGATCCTCTCAATATCAATCCCAAACACGCGGTCGCCGGACAGCATGACATTCTCCGGCTTGAAATCGCCGTGGCGCCAGCCACCCTGCACCGGAACGCGGCCGACGCGCTCCGCATGCTGCTCGAGAAAGCGACGTGCGCACTCTACTATCGGCAGCCAAGCCGGCGGCAGCCTCGCCTGAATGAACGCCGTATCCACCATACCTAATAACCTAGCCGTATCGATGTGCCCGATCTCGAACGTATGGGCGTGATGAAATCTGTTCAGCCATTCACCAACGCGGCGCACCGAGCCAAGGACGCGCCACGGCGGCGTTCTCCAATCCGTCATCTGCTGAAGCAGGGATACCCCCTCCACCCAATTCATCACGACACAACCGTTCTGCAGTAGTGCCGGACTTGGACGCGGCACGGTGAAACTGCTGTTTTCGCCCATCGCATTCGAAATTGCAGCCAGGGCGGCATACTCCTCATGCGCCGCGGTGACAGGGTCGGTATCAAATTCCGCGCATACTTTTATGAAAAACAACCGCGGCGGCACGTCGCATTCGGCACGAAACAGCACCGAGTTGAGACGCTGACCCACCAACGCCACGCGGCAGCAACGGATCGGCTGATCAGCCGCTGCCTGCTTCAACATCAATCTGCGGACCTGCTCAACCGTCGCGCTGCGATCCAGCACTGGAGAGGGGGCGCATGTCATTTTCGTGCGGCCTTTGGCCACTTCCCGGTGTGGACAGATCTCACGGGCCAGATTGCCGCTCCGCCGCGGCGCCCGTTCGGCTTCGGCGCCCGCGCCGCCCGGCCGGCGCGATGGGCCGCTTGTAGCCGCAGCCGGACATATCCGACCCTGCGGCCACACCATCGCCTCCATCAGTCGCCGGCACTACCCCTCATCCCGGAACATCTCGACCATCTCCTCGACCGTGCGTATTTCTGAAAGCGCCCCGCACAGGGCCACCGACATTGCTATCTCCCGAGCCCGACAGCCCCAGGAATATCATCTGAAGCTGTCTTTTATCATAAGCTTGCTGCTTCTGGTTGATAAAAGCACGATGCGGTCATCGATCTCCCCGCTCTG
Source organism: Allostellaceae bacterium (assembly GCA_050730055.1). Taxonomy (GTDB): domain Bacteria; phylum Pseudomonadota; class Alphaproteobacteria; order ATCC43930; family CGMCC-115725; genus AP-15. The sequence goes on along the minus strand of JBOHMF010000211.1, from coordinate 1,430 downwards.
AACGGCGCGCAGGGCCGCGATGATTGCGGCCGGTGCGAAATTCTGCGCAGTGCCGCTTCCGGAAAACTCTCCGGGGCCCAAGCCAAGTATCACGCCGACATGGGATTCGCCACCGGGAAGAAAATAGTTTTCCGCGGCGGCAAAAATCGGTCCGATAGGATTCGCAGCCTATTGCGGTCAGCCGGGCGACGACCTCGGGGACGGTGATGGTCCCGGCGAGCGAGCGGTTCGTGCATTGCTGCATCGTGGCGTAAGGGCGGCATCCCTGCGGTTTCTTCGGTTCAGCGATGCGGTTCGGGTTCGGCAGCCCCGCCCGGCGTCCCAGTTCGGGTGCCGGATGGGCGGGTTTGGCAACCCCGCCGATCGGCGCCTACGGCCGGAACAGGGCGAAGCATTTGTCCGAGTTGAAGATGTAGGATTCGACGTAGTCGATGATCTCGGGCCGCCGGCCGAGCGCGGTCATCGCCCCGCCAAGGCAGACCCAGTTGAGAAATTCCTGCTGCCCGGCATCCTCGATCTGCTCGGTCGTGAGGTCGCGCCAGCGCGCGGCATTGCCCGAAGCCAGTTCGTCAAAGCGGGCGCGATCGCTCGCCACATCCGGCCACAGCCAGTGATGCTTTTTGGTCAGAAAGGCGTGCGACCAGGAGGACGAGGCGATCAGCGCGACGCGCCACGGGCTGTCGGCGAGGGCTCGGGCGATCGCGGCGCCGACGTCAAAACAGCGGCGCGGGTTGGGACCGGGTGGATCGACCGCACCCGGGTCGGCATCGCGCAAATGCGCGGTGCCGCCGCGCTTGGCAATCACCGAGGAACCGTAGCAGTTGACGTGAAACGGCACCACCGGGTAGGGAAAACCGCGCCGGTCATAATCGAGAAACAGCACTGTGTTGATAAAGGCGTGCGGCAGCCCCAGTTCGTGGCGCATCTTGTAGGCGTAACTGACATCGTAATCCTGCGCGATCAGCCGCGCCGCAAGAAACGAGCCGGCAGCGTGGTGGCCTTTGACCGTGATCGCGCTGTCGCGTTCCAGGCCCCAGACATTGCCGTGCTCGGCCGCGGTGGCGCGCGCAAAGGGCCGGCACGCGACCTGGTCGAGGGCGAAGACGCAGAACGAAGGCACGCCGTCCTCGCGAAAATTCTCGTACTGGTCGTCGCCCCAGATCAGCACAAAATCGGGAGCAAAGGCGTCGAGGGCCTCGCGCGCCGCCCGGAACCCGCCGACGAGGCGGCGCCGGTGCTCGGCCGCCGCGGCACCGTCGCGGTTGTGCGCCAGCTCCTGGCGCATCGGCTCGGGCCAGCGTTCGGGATCGCGCATCTCGGCCGGCACCCGATCGCTCTTCAAGGTGCGGTCGAGAAACGTCCCCATATAGCCGTCGGGCAGCATGAGACCGGGAAAATGTGTGACGCCGATGCCGAGAATTTCGCCCATG
>JBOHMF010000210.1:0-7456 GCA_050730055.1 Allostellaceae bacterium | reverse complement strand
GCGCGTGGGCCCCGCCGGCAGCGTCGCGAAACAGCACGACCGGCTCGCCGAGGAGGCGGCGCGCCAGCGGCGCCGCGCCAAGCTCGTCGGCCCAGGCGGCGATATACCAGGCGTTGCGCAGAAACACGGCTATCCTCCCTTGGCAGCGTTTCACTCCGTCCGCGCCGCAGCGTATAGCAATTCGAGCGCGCGGACGAGCGCGGCGCGGCGGACCCGCGTGCGGTCGCCGGAAAAGACATGGCGCTCGGTCGCGGCGGCGCCTTGGCGCACGGCCAGCCCGAGATGGACAAGACCGACCGGCTTTCCGTGGCTGCCCCCGCCGGGGCCGGCGACGCCGGTGATCGACACTGCGAGATCGACCGGGGCGCGGGCGAGCGCGCCTGCGGCCATCGCCGCCGCGGTCTCGGCGCTGACCGCGCCGTGCGCGGCGAGGATCTCCGGGGCGACGCCGAGGAGTTCGCTTTTTGCCGCATTGGAATAGGTGACAAAGCCGCGCTCGACGACATCCGAGGAATCGGCGATTGCGGTCAATGCCGCGGCGACAAGACCGCCGGTGCAGGATTCGGCGGTGGCGAGCCGCCAGCCGCGCTCCCGGCAGGCGTCGAGAACCCGTTCCGCCAATGCGAGGATCTCAGGGTCGAACACCAAAGGCTCCGCGGAGCGCGATCTGCGCAAGCAGAGCGTAGCCCGCGGCCAGCGCATCGTCGAGCATGATGCCCAATCCGCCGCCGACCGTGCGGTCGATCCGGCCGATCGGCCACGGCTTCCCGATATCAAACAGCCGGAACAGCAGAAAGGCGAGGGCGTAGGCGGCGGGATCGCGCCGCGCCGGCAGGAGGGCCAGAAGCTGTCCCAGGATCTCGTCGATGACGATGAAGCCGGGATCGGGCCGCCCGCTTGTCCTGGCGACCCGGCCGGCGGCCCAGCACCCGGCGCCAAAGGCGAGGCCGGCAGCGGCTGCGAGACCGGCTCTGCCAAAGGCGCTCTTCAAGCCCCAGGCAAGGGGAAGGGTGGCGAGCGAACCCCAGCTTCCCGGCGCCTTTGGCAGCAGCCCGGTCCCGAACCCGGTGGCCAGAAGCGCCGCCGGATGCCACGGCGAAAGACCGATCCGATTATGGTTGTTGTGGAAGAAGATCGCGCGCATCTCCTGCTTTCACCGTCATGCCCGGACTTGTTCCGGGCATCCACGCCTTTGCTGTGGCTACCGGTGGTCGTTGGTTACGTGGATGCCCACGGATCAAGTCCGTGGGCTGAAGGCCCACGGGTCAAGCCCGGCCATGACGAAGGTATATGGGAGAAAAATAGGATTCTCATAGCGGCAGGCGCAGGGTGGCGACGGCCTGCGCGGCGATGCCCTCGCCGCGCCCGGTAAAGCCGAGCTTTTCGGTCGTCGTCGCCTTGACGCTGACGCGCGCGGCGGCGATGCCGAGAATGGCGGCAACACGCTCAACCATCGCCGCGCGATGGGGGCCGATCCGCGGGCGCTCGCAGATGATCGTCACATCGATCGCGGCGATCACGCCGTCGCGCGCTTCGACCAGATCGGCGGCATGGCGCAGAAACCGGTCGGAGGCGGCACCGCGCCAGCGCGGATCGCCCGGCGGAAAATGCATTCCGATATCGCCGGCGGCGAGCGCGCCGAGCACCGCGTCGGTCGCCGCGTGCAGCCCGACATCGGCGTCGGAATGGCCAAGAAGCCCCTTGTCGTGCGGGATCGCGACCCCGCAGATCCACACCCGGTCGCCCCTATCTCCAGCATGGGGGCCAAAGGGGTGCACGTCAAAGCCCTGTCCGACCCGGACATCGGCCTGCCGCAATGCGAGGAGCCGCTCGGCGGCGGCGAGATCGCCCGGTGTTGTCACCTTCAGATTGTCCTCCGCACCGGCGACGATTCGCGGTCTCAGCCCCGCCGCCTCGGCAACCGCGGCGTCGTCGGTCAGATCCAGATCGCGTCCTGCGGCGGCGCGATGTGCCGCGAGGATCGCGGCAAAATGAAAGCCCTGCGGCGTCTGCGCCCGCCACAGCCCGGTGCGATCGACGGTCGCCTGCACCGCTCCCTCCGCCACCCGCTTCAGCGTGTCGCCGAGCGGCAGGGCCGGGATCGCAGCCGGCGCCTCGTCGAGCGCATCGAGAACGCGGCCGATCAGCGCAGGGTCGGGAAAAGGCCGCGCGCCGTCGTGGATCAGCACGCGGTCGGGGCGATGAACCGCCAGGGCTTCGAGCCCGAGCCGGACCGAATCCTGACGCGCCGCGCCACCCGTGATCGGCGGCAACAGAGCGAGGCCGGCGGCGGCACGTTCATAGAGCGGGCGGTCTTCCGGCCGGATCGCCGCCAGCACGCCGGCGATGCGCGGATGCCGGGCAAAGGCGGCAAGGCTGTGGGCGAGCAGGCTCTTCCCGCCGAGATGCAGGTATTGTTTTGGCACCTCGCCGCCAAACCGGGCGCCTCGGCCGGCCGCGACAAGGAGAGCATAAACCGCGGTCATGGCGGACGCGCCACTTCTCGGCTCCCGTAATGACGGTTTCATCCTGTCATTGCGAGCAACGCGAAGCAATCTCGGGGGAGCGCGAGATTGCTTCGGAGCCTCCGGCTCCTCGCAATGACAACCGTTTCGGGTCGCTGTTGCCCCACCGCGGGGGTTCCTCTAGACTCGCCTGATTAATCTTTAGGCAGATTGAGGGATTGTGCCCGCGATGGCGATTGCTCTCGGCGCCGTCCGATTGGAGGACCCAGTGATCCTGGCGCCGATGTCCGGCGTCAGCGATCTGCCGTTCCGGCGGCTGGTCAAAAAAGAGGGGGTCAGCCTCGTCGTCTCCGAGATGATCGCCAGCCAGGCGATGATCCGCGAGAGCCGAAAGTCGCTGATCATGGCGAAAAGCGTCCCCGAGGAGCAGCCGATGGCGGTCCAGCTTGCCGGCTGCGAACCCGAAATCATGGCCGAAGCGGCCCGGCTCAACGCCGATCGCGGGGCGCAGATCATCGATATCAACTTTGGCTGCCCGGTCAGAAAGGTGGTCAATGGCCACGCCGGCTCGGCGCTGATGCGCGACGAAGCGCACGCCGCGCATATCCTCGAAGCCACGGTCAAGGCGGTCAAGCTTCCGGTCACGCTGAAGATGCGGCTTGGCTGGGACGACGACAACCGTAACGCGCCGCGCCTCGCCCGCATCGCCGAGGAGTGCGGCATCCGCATGATCACCGTGCACGGCCGCACGCGCTGCCAGTTTTTTGCCGGCACCGCCGACTGGCAGTTTATCCGCCGCGTCAAGGAAAGCGTCCGGCTGCCGGTCATCGCCAACGGCGACATCACCACGCTCGAAGAGGCCGAGGAGGCGCTGGCGCAATCGGGCGCCGACGGGCTGATGATCGGGCGCGGCGCCTATGGCCGCCCGTGGTTTCCCCGCCAGGTCGCCGAGTGGCTGCGGACGCGGCGGCGGCGGCCCGATCCGCCGCTCGCCGTCCAGCGCGAAACCGTGCTCGCACACTATGAGGACATGCTGCTGCATTACGGCAGCGAGACCGGATCGCGCATCGCCCGCAAGCACATCGGCTGGTATTCCAAGGGTCTGCCGGGTTCGGCGGAATTCCGCGCCGCGGTCAACGCCACCGTCGAGATTGCCCGGGTGCGCGAACTGATCCGCGCCTTTTATGAGCCGCTCCTGGCCCGTCCGGATCGCGCGGCCGCGGCATGAGTGCGCCGCCGCCGCGGCGCCGCGTCAGCCTCCAGCCGGCGGGACCGGAGCCTCCGCGGGCGGTCGCGCGCGAACCCCGACCCGCGCCGACCGATCCCGCCGCGGTGCTCGCCGCCTTGCCCGACCCGGTCATCGTCGTCGATCGCGCCGGTCTGATCCGGTTTGTCAACCCCGCCGCCGAACAGTTTCTCGGTTCCGGTGCATCCGCGCTGTGCGGCAGCGCTCTTGCCGCTCTTCTCGCGCCAAAAAGCGCCCTCCTGGCGCTGATCGATTCGGTCTGGCGCGGCGGCAACACGATCTCCGGGTATGACGTGCTGCTCGAAGGCCCGCGCCTCGCGCCCCGGCTGGTGACGATCCAGGGCGCCTTGCTCAGCCCACCCCCGCGCGATCCGCAATCGCGCAGGGACCCCGGCGAGGACGGGGACCGGTTGATCCTGTCGCTGCACGAGCGCGCGATGGCCGAAAAGCTCGACCGTCATCTCGGCCGCAGCAAGACCGCCCGCTCGCTGGCCGCGATGGCGGCGATGCTGGCGCACGAGGTCAAGAACCCGCTCTCCGGCATCCGTGGCGCGGCGCAGCTTCTGGAGCCGGATCTGCCGCCGGCGGGACGGGAGCTGACCCGGCTCATCCGCGAGGAGACCGACCGCATCGTCGCGCTGCTTGACCGCATGGAAGATTTTGCCGATCCCCGTCCGCTCGCCTGCGCGGCCGTCAACATCCACGAGGTCTTGGGACGCGTGCGCCGGATTGCCCAATCGGGCTTTGCCCGCGATCTCGCGCTGATCGAGACATACGATCCCTCGCTGCCGCCGGTCTGGGGTGATCGCGATCTCCTCGTCCAGGTGTTTTTGAACCTGGTCAAGAATGCCGCCGAGGCAGTTCCCGCGGCCGGCGGCGAAATTGTGCTGGAAACCGCCTATCGCCACGGTCTGCGCCTCAAGACGGCGGGCGCCGGCCCGATGCCTCTGCCGCTAATGGTCGCGGTGGCCGATAACGGCCCCGGCATTCCCGACGCGATGCGCCCGCATCTGTTTGATCCCTTTGTCACGACCAGGCGCCGGGGCCGCGGCCTCGGTCTCGCGCTGGTGGCCAAGCTGGTGGGCGATCATGGCGGCGGTGTCGAGTTTGACAGCGAGCCGGGGCGGACGGTGTTCCGCGTTTTTCTGCCGGTGGCCGCGCAACCGAGTGGCGGAGAATGAGCTCGAAAATCCTGATAGCCGACGATGACCGTGCGATCCGCACGGTGCTGAACCAGGCCCTCTCGCGCCTTGGGCACGAGGTGCGGATGACCGGCAACGGCGCCACCTTGTGGCGCTGGATTGCCGATGGCGAAGGCGATCTCGTCATCACCGATGTCCTGATGCCGGATGAGAACGGTCTCGACCTGATCCCGCGCATCAAGGAATTGCGCCCCGCTCTGCCGGTCATCGTGATGAGCGCGCAAAGCACGCTGTTGACTGCGGTCAAGGCGACCGAGCGCGGCGCCTTTGACTATCTGCCAAAGCCGTTTGACTTGCAGGACCTGGTCGGCGCCGTCGCGCGCGCGCTCTCCGCCCCGCCCGGGGCAACGGTCGCAACCGTGCCGGAGGGCGAGGGGGAACTGCCGCTGATCGGGCGCTCACCGGCGATGCAGGAGGTCTACCGCCTGATCACCCGGCTGATGGGAACCGATCTGAGCGTGCTGCTGATCGGCGAGAGCGGCACCGGTAAGGAACTGGTCGCCCGCGCGCTCCACGATTACGGCAAGCGGCGCGGCAAGTCCTTTGTCGCGATCAACATGGCGGCGATCCCGCGCGAACTGATCGAGAGCGAATTATTTGGCCACGAAAAGGGCGCTTTCACCGGCGCCAATGCGCGCAGCATGGGCCGCTTTGAGCAGGCCGAGGGCGGCACGCTCTTTCTCGACGAGATCGGCGACATGCCGCTCGAAGCGCAGACGCGGCTCTTGCGGGTTCTGCAGGAAGGCGAATTCACCGCGGTCGGCGGTCGTGTGCCGATCCGCGCCGATGTCCGCATCATCGCTGCGACCCATCGCGATTTGCGCCTCCTGCTGCGCCAGGGAGCGTTTCGCGAAGACCTGTTCTACCGCCTCAACGTCGCCCCGGTCCGGCTGCCGCCCCTGCGCGAGCGCAGCGCGGACCTGCCCGCGCTGGTCCGGCATTTTGCCGTCCAGGCGACGCGCGAGGGTCTGCCGCTGAAGCGGCTTGACGAAGCCGCCCTCAAACGCCTCGCCGCCCATTCCTGGCCGGGCAATGTGCGCGAGATCGAGAACCTGATGCGCCGGCTCGCGGCGCTCTATCCGCAGGAGGTGATCGGCCGGGAGGTTATCGAGACCGAACTGGGCGAGAGCGCACCCGACAGCCCTGCCGCGGTGGTGCCAGAGCCGCCGGGCGCCGAGGGTCTTGCCGGCGCCGTCGAACGGCAACTGCGCGATTATTTTGCGGCGCACAAAGGGGGGCTTCCGCCCGCCGGCCTTTATGACCGCGTTCTGCGCGAGGTCGAGCACCCGCTGATCCGCTTGACCCTCGGCGCCACCCGCGGCAACCAGATCAAGGCCGCCCGTCTCCTCGGTCTCAACCGCAACACGCTGCGCAAGAAGATCCGCGAACTGGAGATCCCGGTGGTGCGCGGCCTCGGCAAGTAATCCCGGCCGTCGGCTGTCAGCGGCGTTGTTCGATCGGCGTGTAGTGGCGCTCGGCCGAACCGATGAACAACTGGCGCGGGCGTCCGATTTTGGTGTCGGGGTCGGCGATCATCTCGGTCCATTGCGCGACCCACCCGACGGTGCGCGCGATGGCAAAGAGCGCGGTGAACATCGAGGTCGGGAACCCCATCGCCCGCAGAATGATCCCCGAGTAGAAATCGACGTTCGGGTACAGCTTCCGCTTGACAAAATAGTCGTCATTCAGCGCGATCTTTTCCAGTTCCAGGGCCAGGTCGAGCAGCGGCTCGTCCTTGATCCCGAGCTCATCGAGGACTTCGTGACAACTGGCGCGCAGCACGGCGGCGCGGGGATCGTAGTTCTTATAGACACGATGGCCAAAGCCGAACAGGAGTTCGTGCTCGTTCTTGTCTTTGACGTGGCTCAAGAACTCTTTGATGTTGGATTTGTTGCCAATCCGCGCGAGCATCTTCAACACCGCCTCGTTGGCCCCGCCATGCGCGGGTCCCCACAAGGAGGCGATGCCGGCGGCGATGCAGGCAAACGGGTTGGCGCCGGAGGAGCCGGCATTGCGCACCGTCGCGGTCGAGGCGTTCTGCTCGTGGTCGGCGTGCAGGATGAAGATGCGGTCCATCGCGCGCGCCAGGGTCGGGCTGACCTTGTACTTTTCGCACGGCACTGCAAAGGTCATGTGCAGAAAGTTCTCGGCATAGGGCAGCGAGTTGTCGGGATAGGTAAAGGGCTGCCCGTGCGCATACTTGTACGCCATCGCGGCGATCGTCGGCATCTTGGAGATCAGCCGGTAGGAGGCGACCATGCGCTGATGCGCGTCGTGGATGTCGGTCGAGTCGTGGTAAAAGGCCGACAGCGCGCCGACCACCCCGCACATCACCGCCATCGGATGGGCGTCGCGACGGAAGCCGCGAAAGAACGCGTTCAACTGCTCGTGCACCATCGTGTGATGCGTGATGTCAAAGACAAATTTCTCTTTTTCCTTGGCCGTGGGCAATTCGCCATAGAGCAGCAGATAGGCGACTTCCATAAAATCGCTGCGCTCGGCGAGTTCCTGGATCGGATAGCCGCGATAGAGCAGCACCACCT
>JBOHMF010000209.1:0-7495 GCA_050730055.1 Allostellaceae bacterium | reverse complement strand
CGATCCGCGACGCGATCCGCGCCGGTCTCTTTGACGGACCGCGCATCATGGCGGCCGGACCCTACATCACCACCCATCAGGGGCTGACCGACTGGTATCCGACCTGGATCGGCGTGCCCGAGACCTCGATCGGCCGGCTTGTCACCACCCCCCTTGAGGCGATCGAGGAGGTTCGCCGCCAGGTCAAGGACGGGGTCGATTGCATCAAGATCGCGCTCGACGGGATCGAGCGCCGCCCCGACGACGGCACCCTTGTCGCCGCCTTCACGCAAGAGGAGACCGAAGCGATCGTGCGCGAGACCCATCGCCTCGGCCGCAAGGCGATCGCCCATGCCCGCGGCCGTGAGGCGACGCTCTACGCCGCGCGCGCCGGGGTCGATCTGATCTTTCACGCCAACCATCTCGACGACGAATGCATCGAGGCGATGCTGAAGAGCGGCAGCGTCCTGTCCCCGACCCTGACGCAGCCGAAAAACGTTATCGAATTCACCCAGCCGCATGAACCCGCCGGCCAGCGCGGCCGTCCCGAAGGGACCCGGCGCGAATACGAGATCGGCGTCGCCAACTGGAAGAAAGCCTATGCCCGCGGCGTGCCTTTTCTGACCGGGACCGACACCGGGTTTGCCGTCACCCCTTATGGCGAATGGAACGCCCGCGAACTCGAACTCTTTGTCGCCGATCTCGGGCTCACGCCCGCGGCGGCGCTGCGCGCGGCAACCGAAGTCAATGCCCGCTTCATGACCGGAGGCAGCAGGATCGGCGTGCTGGAGCCGGGCCGCGCCGCCGATTTTATCGCGCTCGACGGTTCGCCCCTCGACGACATCGCCCTGTTGCAGGACCGCACAAGGCTGCGCGCCGTCCACATCGCCGGCCGCGAGATCCGCATCCCCGAGCGCGGCTATGATCCGCGCCGGGTCACCGATTTCGCGCTCTCCAACTGGACCGAGCTTTATACGCGGGCGCGCGTCGCCGAACTGCGCCGCGCGGCGCCCAGGCTCGCCGCGGAGTAGCCGCCGATGCCCCGCTCAGAAAATTGTGCGCCGGGAAAATGGTGGAGCCGAGGGGGATCGAACCCCTGACCTTCGCATTGCGAACGCGACGCTCTCCCAGCTGAGCTACGGCCCCGTCTCGCGCCTCATCGCGCGGCGCGGCGGACTATCGTCAAGCCCTCAACCGCTGTCAAGCGCGGCACCGTGGCGCGCTTGCGGAGCCGCGACGGGGACGCTACGGTCGCCCGCCATCGGCCGCCGTGAGTCTTCATTCATGCTTCCGCTGATCGAACTTATTGATTGGGTGATATGGATCTACATCTGGCTGCTGATCGCGCAGGCGGCGCTGAGCTGGCTCCTCGCCTTTGGCGTCGTCAACCGCTACAACCGCGCCATCGCGACAATCGGCGACTTTCTGTGGCGCATCACCGAGCCGCTGCTGCGCCCGATCCGCCGCTTTATCCCCGACCTCGGCGGCATCGACATCTCACCGGTCATCCTGATCTTGATATTGTGGTTTGTGAAATCTGAAATCATTTACTACCTCGCCTGAGGTTCTGCTCTGCTCAACGTCCCGACTCCTCGATGGAGAAACCGTCATGCTGTTGCCGCTTGCCGGACGCCGCCTCTATTACGATCTCACCGGCGCCGAGGATGCTCCTGTCCTGTGCATCACCCATTCGCTCGCTTCCGACAGCGGCATGTGGTCCGAGCAGATGCCAGCCTTGCTGCAAGCCGGGTTTCGCGTGCTGCGTCTCGACATGCGCGGGCACGGCGGCAGCGACCCGGTCGCGGGCGATTACACGATGGCGCAGCTGACTGGCGATGTCGCCGCTGCGCTCGACGCGCTCGCGATCCCGCGGGTCCATTATATGGGTCTGTCGATTGGCGGGATGATCGGCCAGGCGTTTGCGCTGGAGCACGGAGAGAGGCTGATCTCGGCGCTGTGGTCCGACACCCTCCTGGCGAGTCCAAAGGGCGCGACGCAAGCCTGGAATGAGCGGATGGACGGGGTGCGCCGGGCCGGTTCGGTGGCGCTCCTCGCCGACGCGACGATGGAGCGCTGGTTCACCCCTGCCTTCAAACCGCGAAAGCCGCGGCGCTGGCAGGAGATTCGCGACACGATCGCGGCGACGACACAAGCGGGTTATCTCGGCTGCTCGGCGGCGATCATGGATTTTGATTTTGCCGCGCGGCTGCCCTCGGTGCGCGTGCCGACCCTCGTCGTCTGCGGCGCCGACGATCCGGGCACGCCGGCCAGCGAAAACCGCCGCCTTGCCGGTCTCGTCCCCGGCGCGCGTTATGAAGAGATCCCAAATGCCCGGCATTTTCCCAATGTCGAGCACCCCGACGCCTTCAACCGCCTCATGCTCGGCTGGCTGGAGGCGCAGCGCAAGGCGCATTGATCCGTATTGAGCACGAGACTTGCGCGCTGCTCCTGAGCTACAACATTCATGTTGTATCGATGACGGCGGGAGAACTGCGACGCTGGCTGGCGAAGCAAGGCTGCACCTTTGAGACTCACAAAGGGGGAAGTGGCCATCTTACCGTCGTCCGTGACGACCGCAGATCACAACTGCCGATGCACGGCAGCAACAAGGAGCTGGGCACCCGCCTCGTTGCCAAGATCAAGAAGGACCTGGGCCTCGATTAGCGCATGTACACCGTAGTTCTCGATCCCGATGACAACGGTACGCTGCTGGTCATCTGTCCCGACCTGCCGGAAGTGACCACCTTCGGCGAGGATGAGAACGATGCTCTTCTGCGTGCTGCCGATGCGATTGAGGAGGCACTCGCCGCGAGGATTTCCCGCCATGAGGACATCCCTCCACCGTCAGCGCGTAGACCATTAGCGAGTCACACTCTTCATCGCTTTGACATTGCCTCCGGCATGATCGGCCTCATGACGTCGCCCTCCCTTTCTGAAACCGGCCGCTTTTTGGTCCAACTGCCGCCGCTTACTACGGCTAAGGTCGAGCTTTATCGCGCGGTCCGCGCTCAAGGGGTGTCGAAAGCCGAACTGGCACGCCGCCTCGGCTGGCACGGACCCCAGGTAGATCGGCTATTCAATCTCAATCATCACTCGACAATTGAGCATATTGATCAGGCGCTGCGCGCGATTGGCAAGCGTCTCGTCGTCAACATCGAAGACGCAGCCTGAAGCTACCTATTGCCGCGCCTTGCGGCAAGCCGCAGGCGCAGCGCGTTCAGCTTGATGAAACCTTCCGCGTCGCGCTGGTTGTAGACCGCGTCCTCCTCAAAGGTGACGTGGGCTTGGCTGTAGAGACTTGTCGGTGATTTCCGGCCGACGACCCGCGCCGATCCCTTGTAAAGCTTCAAGCGCACCGTGCCTTCGACGTGCTCCTGGCTCCTGTCAATGAGGGCTTGCAGCATGAGGCGCTCGGGTGAAAACCAGAACCCGTTATAGATCAGTTCGGCATAGCGCGGCATCAGTTCGTCCTTCAGATGCGCGGCGCCGCGGTCGAGGGTGAGGCTCTCGATCGCGCGGTGCGCGGTCTGCAGGATCGTCCCGCCCGGCGTCTCATAGACGCCGCGCGACTTCATCCCGACAAAGCGGTTCTCGACCAGATCGAGCCGGCCGATGCCGTGCTTGCCGCCCAGTTCGTTGAGCCGCGCCAGGAGCGCTGCCGGCGACAACGCCGCGCCATCCACCGCGACCGGATCGCCCTTGTCAAAGCCGATCTCGACAGAGTGCGGCTGGTCGGGCGCCGCTTCGGGCGCAACCGTGCGGCTGTAGACATATTCCTCGGGTTCGCTCCACGGGTCTTCCAGCACCTTGCCTTCGGCCGAGACGTGCAGGAGGTTGGCATCGACCGAAAACGGCGCCTCGCCGCGCTTGTCGCGGGCGATCGGGATCTGGTGCGCCTCGGCATATTCGAGGAGGCGCGTGCGCGAGCCGAGGTCCCACTCGCGCCACGGCGCGATGACCTTGATGTCGGGGGCGAGCGCGTAATAGGACAGCTCAAAGCGGACCTGGTCATTGCCCTTGCCGGTGGCGCCGTGGGCAACCGCGTCGGCGCCGACGAGGCGGGCGATCTCGACTTGGCGCCTGGCGATGAGGGGCCGCGCGATCGAGGTGCCGAGCAGATAAGCGCCTTCGTAGAGCGCGTTGGCGCGAAACATCGGAAAGACAAAGTCGCGCACAAATTCCTCGCGCAGATCCTCGACAAAGATCTGGCGGGCGCCCAGGAGTTCGGCCTTTTTGCGCGCGGGTTCCAGTTCCTCGCCCTGCCCGAGATCGGCGGTGAAGGGAACGACCTCGCAGCGATAGGTTTCCTGCAGCCATTTGAGGATCACCGAGGTGTCGAGACCGCCCGAATAGGCCAGAACCACCTTCTTCACCGCATCGGCCATTGCCCAGTCCCTCAATCTCTGCGTTGATCCGTGGGGTGGGTTGAGCAACGCGAAACCCACCGTTCAGCGAAACAGATGGGTTTCGCTCCGCTCAACCCATCCTACACTCCATGAACCCTCGCGCAATCTGCCCTCAGCCGAGATGCCGCTTGAGAAAAGCGACGACGGCGTCGAGCGCGCCAAAGGCGGCGAGATCGCCGTGGCCGCCCTCAGGCACAAACCAGCCCTCCTTGGGTTCGCGCGCCCGCTCATAAAGCGCGCGGCCGAGGCGGATCGGGATGGTGCGGTCGCGCCCGCCGTGCAGGATCAGCTTGGGCGCCTTGATCCGGTCGATGACCGCGAGCGAGGCAAACCGGTCACGCACCAGCCACAGGCACGGGACAAACGGGTAGTGGGCTTGCGCCGCCTCGGCGATGCTGGTGTAGGGGGCTTCGAGGATGAGGGCGCCGACCTCGCGGCCGGCCGCCAGTTGCACGGCGACGCCGCTCCCGAGCGACATGCCATAGAGCGCGACCCGCCCCGGCACAATCCCCTCTCGCACCAGAAAATCGAGCGCCGCCGCAGCGTCGGCGCACAGTCCCTGTTCGCAGGGCGAACCCGGATTGCCGCCGTAGCCGCGGTATTCGAGCAGCAGCACGCCGTAGCCTGCTTCGGCGAAACGGGCGAGGCGGGTGCGGCGGTAGCCGATATGGCCGCCATTGCCGTGGCAATAGAGGATGACCGGGCGGTTGGCCCGCGGCGGCAGATACCAGGACGACAGGGCGATCCCATCGGCGGTCAGCAGCGCGATCTCGCGCACCCCGAGTGCAGCCAAGGCTCCGAGCACCGGCCGGCTCTTGTCCGGGCGAAACAGCAACCGGCGCTGCCCGAGATAAAGGACGGCGACGAGACCGGCATAGACGGCGGCGGCAGAGGCGGCGAGCGAAACGAGCAACAGGGGACTTTGCTCAGAGGGACGCGCGCTCGTGCCGGGCGGGTCTGACGCTCGCCGATTTGAGCTGACCGCAGGCGGCCAGGATGTCGCGCCCGCGCGGGGTGCGCACCGGCGCCGAACAGCCGGCGGCAAAGACGATGTCGGAGAACGCCCGGATCGCCACCTCCGACGCGCATTCGTAGGGCGCGCCGGGCCATGGGTTGAACGGGATCAGATTGACCTTGGCGGGAATCCCATGCAGCAGGCGGACGAGTTCGCGCGCCTCGGCCGGGCTGTCGTTCACCCCTTTCAACATCACATACTCAAAGGTGATGCGGCGGGCGTTGCTTGCGCCCGGATATGTGCGGCAGGCTTCAAGCAGTTCGGCGATCGGGTATTTGCGGTTGAGCGGCACCAGTCGGTCGCGCACCGCGTCGCTGACCGCGTGCAGGGACACCGCGAGATTGACGCCGAGTTCGGCACCAACGCGGGCGATCATCGGCACGACCCCGGCGGTCGAGAGGGTGATCTTGCGCCTTGAGATGGCCAACCCTTCCGGGTCCATGACGATCTTCAACGCTGCCGCGATATTGTCAAAATTGTAGAGCGGCTCGCCCATCCCCATCAGGACGATGTTGGTGACCTGCCGGTCCGCGGGCGGGGAGGGCCATTCGCCGAGCTCATCGCGCGCGAGCATGATCTGGCCGACGATGTCCTCGGGTGCGAGATTGCGCACGAGGCGCTGCGTGCCAGTATGGCAGAAGGTGCAGTTGAGCGTGCAGCCGACCTGCGAGGAGACGCAGAGCGTGCCGCGATCTTCTTCGGGAATATGGACGGTCTCGACCTCCTGCCCGTCGGCAAAGCGCAGAAGCCACTTGCGGGTGCCGTCGCGCGAGGCGAGACTTTTGGCGACCGCCGGACGGAGGAGTTCGTAACGCTCGGCGAGGCGCTCGCGAAAGGGCTTGGCGAGCGAGGTCATCGGCGCAAAATCGGTGGCGCCGCGGTAATAGATCCAGTGCCACAACTGGCGCGCCCGGAACGGCTCGGCGCCAAACGCCGCCATCTCGGCAGCGAGCGCGGCGCGGCCGAGGCCAACGAGGTTGCGGCGCGGCGGGGCGCCCGGTGTCTCCTGCAACATCGCCCCTTAATATAGGCGTTCAGTGCTTGACGCCGCAGGCCTTGTCGATCAGCGCCAACGCGCGCGAAAACCCGGCGAGCGAGTAGGTGTCGGTGGTTGGCGGTCCCTTTTCCGGGGTTCCCTTGACCACCGCGGTCCGGCCCTTGGTCATGGTCGCGACAATCTCCTTGTCGGTGTCGGAAGTGCGCGACCAGGCCGTATCGCCATCGGCGAACATGTCAAAGGTCTTGCCGTTGATATCGAGCGAAACGTCGCTGCCCTTCTTCAAGAGATACCCTTCGACAAAGCTGACGACGTCAAACACCTTCTCGGCCGGGCGATGCGTGACCATGGCGATCGGCGCCTTGCGCCGCGCGTGGAGCGGCTCGGTCTTGCTGGGATCGCTGATCAGATAGCACACCAGCCCGGACTTTCCCTTGTAGTCATAGGCGTTCCACGATCCGGCGCCGCCGAGCCGGATGGTCGGGCTGGTTGTGGCCGCAGGATGATGCACGACGCGGTGCCGCCGCTCCCGAGCCGACACCGGGCCGGGAAGCGCAAGCGCGAACAGCAGCAGCACGCCGAGAAGCAGCGTCGGGGATCTCATCATGCCGAAGAGGATAGCGGCAGCCATCGGCTACCGCCATAACCCAAAGGGTCGCGGGACAGCCTTCCCGGCAGCCGTCACCCGACCCGTCCGGCGCAAGCAATCGGGCAATAATACGCGAGATGTCCTCGCTTGCGGCTCCACCGCCGGTTAAGTAAGCTTGACCGGCCGGGACGATCCGGTTGGGGGAAAGAGAGTGACGATTTGCGCCGGGGGAAGCCGTGCCATCGGCCGATTCGGACAAGTCTTGCGGCTGATGCTGGGCCTGCTGCTCGGCGCCGCCCTCGTCACGCCGGCGGCGGCCCAGCCTGCGCCTGCCGGACAGGCGGCGCTGCAGGCGCGCAAGGAAGCGCTGTTCCAGGAGATGCTGCGCAACCCCGCCAATCTCGACATCACCTTTGCTTATGCCGATGTCTCGGCGCGGCTTGGCGATTACGAGGAGGCCGCCTCCGCGCTCGAACGCATGCTGCTGTTCAATCCGGATCTGGCGCGGG
>JBOHMF010000208.1:0-7543 GCA_050730055.1 Allostellaceae bacterium | reverse complement strand
GCGCGCCAAGAGGTGCTACCGCGTAGAGGACGCCTTGCAGCATGATGCCGCCGGTGAAATAGACCGTGCCGCCAAGCCCTGCGGCGGCGAGCGGGGTGGCGCCGAGGCGGCCGATCATCACCATGTTGGTGACGCCCATCGCCATCTGCGCGAGGTTGGCCGCCGCGAGCGGCGCCGCCAGGGCAAGGGTCGCGCGCAGTTCCGCGGCAATCCCGGAACCGGCGGCGCCGCAAAGCCACCGGCTGGATCGATTGACGGGTGCCATCCGGCTCTCTCCTCTCTGCGACGGCAGCCCCGCCGATCTCCGAGGGAACCTCCTCACATAAAGAAGGCCCCGACCGGCATCGGCGGGGCCCTCTGTTGTGGCACGCTTATCTGTTCAGCGCGCACGCATCCGGCGAGGCCCCGCGGTGACACCGCGCGGGCGGGTCTTGTCGATCGGGCGGAGGGGTGCATTCATGGCCAATTCCTAGAGCGGCGGCAGGTTCTCGTCAACCTCGCTCCTCCGCATTGCTCCCCCGGAACGGGGTCGGACGCCGAGCGAGCGGCACTGCGTAGGGGGAGCCGTCACGGCGCAAGCTGCGGTTGCGCAAGCCCTATGCCAGACGCGCCAGTGCCGCCGCGACGGCCTCGGGCTGCTCAACGGCGACCATGTGCCCGGCTGCCGGAAGGCAGACAAGCTCGGCGCCGGCGATGCCGCGGCGGAAAGCCTCGCCGTGGGCCGGCGGGATCAGCCGGTCGTCCGCACCCCAGACGATCACGCTCCGGGCACGGATGCGGTAGAGGCGTCCCATGAGGCCGCGATCGGGGATCGGAAACAAGAGCTTGCTCGCCATCGCCAACTGGCGCGCACGGCGGACGAGAAAGGCTTCGAGAATTTTCGGATTGGCGAGATCGCCGCCCCGGGCCAGCATCCGCTCGCCCAGAGCGGGATCGTGAAACAGCAACGCCGGCAACTCGTGCGGCAGCAGGGCAAAGAGATCGGGGACGGGGTGCGCATCGAGCCACAACCCGGCCGGGGCGATGAGGCCGAGCCGCTCGATCTCGCGCGGCGCCACCGCCGCCATCTCGGCGGCGATCATCCCGCCCATCGCGTGCCCGACAAGGATCGGGCGCAGGAGACCGAGCGCCTCGATCACGTCAAAACCGTGCAGGGTAACGGCGAGCATGTCGGGCAGATCCGTGCTGCCCTCGGAATCGCCATAGCCCGGCAGGAGCGGGGCAAAGACGTGCCAGCGCCGGGCCAGAGCAGCGAGAAACGGGTCGTCCTCGGCGAGACCGCCGGCGCCGTGCAGAAAAACGAGGGGTGCGCCCTCACCTGCCTCAAAGACGCGGATCTTGCGACGGCCACCGGCGACATCGAGGAGGAAGGAGCGCGCATTCATCGCCCGGCTCCCGCGACCGCGGACCCGGGGGCGGCGCGCTCGGTCAGCGGATGAATCCAGAAACGCTCGTCACTCTCGTATTGCCGCCAGATGCCTTTCAGAGCCGGCATCACCTTCCGGGCGAACAGTTCGGTCGAATAGCGCGTCTTGTCCGGCGGCATGTCACCGACGTGGAGACCGCAGATGATGTTGCCGACGCGCAAGGTCTTGATCAGCGCCTCCATGCGCTGGCGCACGGTCTCGGGGCTGCCGGCGATGATGTAGCCGCGCTCAATGAGTTCGCCCCATGACAGGCTCGCCCCCTGGCCGAGGCTCGGCAGCGCCACCTGGTGCAGAAACTCCGCCTGGATCGTCTTGACCGTGCGGTAGCCGGGCGCGTCGGCAAAGCCGGGATAGACGTGCAGGCAGCGGTTGAAAAAGTAGCTGACGTGCGGAGCATAAAGCCGCTCCGCCTCGGCGTCGGTCTCGGCGACGCAGAGGATCTGGGCGAAGGTGGCGCGATAGGGGGAATCATCGGCTCCCAACTCGGCCACACGCTGCCAGTAATTCTCCATCAGCCGCTGCGCCCGCAGCGAGCCGAAAAAGCTCAGATAGGAATAGTTGTAGTTGTTCTCGATGCAGAAATCGTAGGTCTCGACCGAGCCGCCGCCGGGAATGAAGATCGGCGGGTGCGGCTTCTGCACCGGCTTTGGCCAGCAATTGGCATAGCGCAGTTGCGTATAGCGGCCGTTGAAGACAAACGGCTCTTCGGCGGCCCAGGCGCGGCGAATGAGATCGTGCGCTTCGGCATAGCGCTCGCGCAATGTCGCCGGCACCCGGCCATAGGCGTAATTCGTATCCATCGAGGTGCCGACCGGAAACCCGGCGACAAGCCGGCCGCCCGACAGCACGTCGAGCATCGCGAATTCCTCGGCGACCCGGATCGGCGGCTCATAGAGCGCGATCGAACTGCCGAGCACGACGAGCGCCGCCCGCGAAGTGCGCCGCGCCAAAGCCGCGGCCATCAACGAGGGCGAGGGCATCAGCCCGTAGGCATTGGCGTGGTGCTCGTTGACGCCGATCCCGTCAAAGCCGACCGTCTCGGCAAATTCGAGCTGATCGAGATAGGTGTTGTAGAGCGCGTGCCCCTTGACCGGATCATAGAGCGAACTCGGGATATCGACCCAGACCGACCGGTATGTTTCGCGGAAATTTTCCGGCAGATAGGGCCAGGGCATCAGGTTGAACCAGATAAAGCGCATCATTGTCCTCCGCTCAGCCCGCGCGCTCCGCGGCCCAGCGCGAGCGCGCGCCGCCGGTCATGCCGCCGTCGATCACGAGTTCCGTCCCGGTCATGTAGTCGGACAGATCGGAAGCGAGAAACAGCACCCCGTTGGCGATGTCCTGTGCCTCGCCAACCCGGCCGAGCGGAACCGTGGCCCTTGCGATCTCGCCCGGATCGATCGGCGTGTTGTGCCCGGCCGAGGCCGGCAGCTTTGTCCAGATCGGCGTGTCGATGACGCCGGGATGCACCGTGTTGACCCGGATGCGGTCGTCCGCGCACTCCATCGCCACCGCCTTGGCAAACAGGCGCACCCCGCCCTTGGTTGCGCAATAGCCGGCCAGACCCGCCGATCCCCGGAGGCCGGCGACCGAGGAGGTGATGATGATCGAACCGCCGCCGGCGCGCCGCAGCGCCGGGACGGCGTATTTGACCGAGAGAAACACGCCGTCGAGATTGACCGCGGTTTGCCGCCGCCAGTCGAGGAGCGACATCTCGACCGCCCGGCACAGAATGCCGATCCCGGCGTTCGCCACCATCACGTCGAGGCGCCCAAAGCCCCGTTCGGCGGCCTCGATGACGCCGGGCCATCCCTCTTCAAGGCTGACATCCTGATGCCGGTAGACCGCTTCGCCGCCGGCCTTGCGGATACTGTCGGCGACCTCCTGGCCGCGGGCGCCGTCGATGTCGGTGATCACCACTTTCGCCCCTTCGCGCGCGAGCGTCGCGGCGCACGCCGCCCCGATCCCCGACGCCCCGCCGGTCACGATCGCAACCTTGCCTTCGACCTGGCCCATGACTTCCTCCCTCGCCGTCTCCTCGTTCCGAACGAGGCTACACCATATGGCGTGAAGGCTGAACGGATAGGGTGAACGCCGTGCAGGAGGCGCCTGTGAACCTCGCCCCGATCGGGGAGAGACTGCGCCGGCGCGAAGACCGGCTGCTGCTGCTCGGCCTCGGCCGGTATCTCGACGACCTGCCGGTTCCCGGGTGTCTGCATGCGGTATTTGTCCGCAGCCCGCACGGCCGGACCCGCATCCGTGCGATCGACACGGCCGCGGCGCGCGCCCTGGCTGACGGACGCCTTCTCGGCCTGGGGCTGTGCACGGTGATCGAGAGCACGACCTACGGGTCCGGTTTCTACAAGGCGGCCGGCATTCCCGGCTCCGGCCACGAGGCGGCGATGGTCCGTGTCGAGCCTTCGGGTGCGGTGATCGACAGTTGCGGGCTGATGGGGCCCGGGCAAGGCTATGAGACCACCCTGGCGCAGGCTCTCGCGGCCGGTCTCGGGGCCAGGGTCGAGGATGTCGCGATCCGGCTCGGCCCCATACCAAGATCGCCCCTTATGGCATGGGCAGCCGCGGCAGCCGGGGCGCGACGGCAGGCCCTGCGACGGGCGGGAGCGGCGTGACCCTTGCCGACAACAGGGTGGGCGCGACGACCGCAGCCGGGCTGCGGCCGCCGCACCCGACCCTTATAGCGTGTGCAGACCGATGCGGTTGCCCTCGGTGTCGATGATGTGGGCAAAGGCGCCCATGCCTTCCGGCAAGGCGATCTTTGGCACGGCAACCTTGCCGCCGAGCTCGGGCACACGCGCGAGCATCGCGTCGAGGCGGCCGTTGCCGTTGAGATAAACGATCGGCCCCTCACCCGGACGGAATTGCGGCCCCTTGACGACCACTCCCGAGACGCCGGTGCGTTCGCAGGGAAAGATGGCCAACGCCGCCCCGGCGATCGTCTCGCGCCGCAGGCGCGTGGCGAAGAGGCTCTCATAAAAGGTGATGGCGCGTTCGAGATCGCTGGCCGGAATCTCAAACCACACGGCGATGTTGGTCGGCTCTGCTTCGGACATGATCCGTTCTCCTTTCAGGCTTGCACGCGAAGCTTGGCACGGGTCTGCTGACAGGTTCCGTCAGCAGCATGGCAACAGGGTTCGGGGACGCCGAGGCCGGCACGCCACTCCCGGATAAGGACGCGCCGGCGGCGCGGGTAGCGTGCGCCGGTGGGGTCGAGCGCGGCGATGCGGTCGGTTCGGAAGTGGCGGAAGTTCTGCCGGAAGGCGAACGGAGAGCGGGGAAAGTCGGTCACGACAGCCCCCCGGTGAAGATTGTTCACTTTTCGTTCTATCATGGATCCCCCCTCTCCTGCCACGACAATTCGGTTCTCGCAAAACAGGAAATGAATCTTCCGGGCGGGCGCCTCCCGCGAGCGGCGGGATCTCCGACCGTCGCCGGCGCGGTCCGCCGGATCAAGCCGGATGCCGGCAAGATCGGCCGGACTCCGCTGCTCCCCGAGAGGACGCGCGTGGCGGCGATGACCCCGGAAAGACGCAGGCTTACAGCGTCGCGAGAAAGCGGTCGAGCGCGGCGCGCGCGGCCGGGGCGAGGACATGAAAACGGTCCTGCCAATGCCGCGCCGGCGCGTTGAACGCCTCGGCGCTCGAGGTGTAGCCGTGCACGCAGAGGATGGGCGGCGCGTCGCCTTTTCCCCGGTCGAGGATGCGCAGGCGCAGCCCGTTCACGGTCACAAACCGGCCCGCCGGCTGGAGTGTGCTCGCCATCGCTGTCCCCTTTCTCGTGCGGGGGCATCCTACCAGATGTACAGGGTCGCCCGCAGCAGCGGCGCTCGCAGGAGGATCAGGGTTCATGCCGATCATCACACGTGAAGGCTCGGCCCTGCTGGTTGTCGATTTTCAGGCAAAGCTCATGCCGGCAATCCATGACGGCGCCGCGGTCATCGCCAATGCGCGAATCCTGATCGAGGCCGCAACATTGTTTCAGGTGCCGATCCTGTTCACCGAACAGAACGCCGGCGGTCTGGGCGGCACAGTGCCCGAACTGTCTTGCAAGACCGGCGGACTCTTCCACAAGATGACGTTTGACGCGTGCCGCATGCCCGGTTTTCCGGAAGCCCTGCCGGAGCAGCGCGCCCTTATCGTCTCCGGATGCGAAGCCCATGTCTGCGTCTTGCAGACCGTGCTGGGTCTGCTGCGTGCGGGCCGTCAGGTCTATATCGTGCGCGACGCGCTGGGGTCGCGCCGCAGCGAGAGCAAGGAGACCGCGATCCGGCGCATGGAGAAAAACGGGGCGGAGATCGTGACCACGGAGATGGTTGCCTTTGAATGGCTGGGGACGGCGACGGACCCCAGGCTGCGGAAAATCCTCGATCTTGTCAGGTGATCGGTCTGCCTGCTCGTGCCAGGACCGCGCTCGGACCTCATTCCCCGAGCGGGGCGAATTTCGCCTACCCGCCGCCGTCGCTCTCCCTTATCCTCGTGGAGTGAGCGGATGGCTCTTGAGTCTCAATGAGGGGACTGCGCGTCCCCACCCCGCCGGCGATGGCGGGGTTCTGGTCAGGTGCAGAAGGGAGCCGAGATGAGCATGCCTGCGCTCGATCATCTGGTCGTCGATGTCGGCACCGAACTCGATGCCGCCGCGGCGACATACCGAACGCTCGGCTTCGCCCTGACCGAGCGCGGCCGGCATTCGCTGGGTTCGACCAATCATCTCGCGATGTTTGAGACCAACTATCTCGAATTGCTGTCGGCGGGTCCGGCCGGCGCTCCGATCCGCGCGGAGCTTGTCGGTTTTGGCCCCGGTCTCAACGGTCTCGTGCTGGCGACCGACGATGCCGATGCGCGGGCCCGCGATCTGCGGGCGCGCGGGGTCCGCATCCGCGAGCCGCAATCCTTTTCCCGGCCGGTGCGGCTCGCCGATGGCGAGATGCAGGACGCGCGCTTTCGCACGGTGCATCTCGCCCGCGAGGAGGTGCCGTTTGGCCGGCTCTATTTCTGCCAGCACTTGACGCGCGATCTTGTCTGGCGGCCGGAATGGCAGACGCACCCGAACGGGGCGCGCGAGATCACGGGTATCCTGGTGAGCGCCACCGACCCGGAGGCGATGGCCGGGCTGTTCGCGCGCCTTTTTGATGCGACGCCGACGCCGGCCGAAGAGGGGTCCGGGTTGCGCGTGATGGCGGGTGCGGTCGCCATCGATATCGCAAGCCATGACGCGGCGGCGCAGCGTCTCGGCCCCGCTCTCCCGGCGGCGGCCGGACGGGATACGTTTCTCGCCGCGATCCGGCTGCGGACGCAATCCTTGCGCCGGGCCGTCGATCTCATCAGACCGGGCACCGGGACCGTGCCGCGGGAGGGCCGCCTCATTGTGCCGGCCGCGGCGGCGTGCAACGTGGCGCTCGAATTTGTCGAATGAGCGCGATCGGCAGGGCAAGCGGGCCGGCGCAATCGATCCCGGCGCACAATCTCGGCGGTGCGGTGGCAAAGGGCGGTGCCCCCGATGATATCGCCGTCATTGATCTTGGCGGCGAAGCTTCGCCGCGAACCTACAGCTATCCCGCATTTGACGCTCTGGCGGACGGGATTGCGTGCGGTCTCCTGCGCCGCGGCCTCGGGCGCGGCGAGCGCGTCGCGATCCTGGCGGCCAATCGCGCCGAGTATCTCGCCGCATTCCTCGCCACGATGCGCGCCGGCCTCGTCAGTGTCCCGGTCAACTTCAAGCTGCCGGCGGCGACGATCGACTTCATCCTGCGCGATGCCGATGCGAGGCTTGTCCTCTGCGACCGGTCTCGATTGCCGCTCGTGCCGCACGATCTGCCGCGCCTCGTCTTTGGCGAGACCGGAAAGGACGGGTTTGACGCGCTCGCCGATCCGGGACCGTTTGCGGCCGTCATGCCGCAACCCGGCGAGACCGCGATGTTTCTCTATACCTCGGGTTCGACCGGCCGGCCAAAGGGTGTCGTCCTGTCGCATCAGAGTCATCTCTGGGTCGTCGAAGAACGCAGCCGGAATGTGCCGCGCGGCGGTCAGCGAGTCCTGGTCGCAGCGCCCCTCTATCACATGAATGCGCTCGCCGTGTCGCAGGCCGCACTGGTGCAGCGC
>JBOHMF010000207.1:0-7551 GCA_050730055.1 Allostellaceae bacterium | reverse complement strand
TGCTTGGAATCAGCCGCGATCAGGGGTATGATCGCCCCATTCTAAGCAAATGTCCAGCAGGTGCCTGATATGGCTGGGGAAAAGCTCACCAAGCGGGTTGTCGACGCGTTGAAGGCTCCCGAACCTTCGAAGGTTGGGGTCAAGGTTCGGGAGAGTTTCGTGTGGGATCGCGAGCTCCGCGGCTTCGGCGTGCAGGTCATGCCGTCAGGCCTCAAGAGCTTCGTCATCCAGTACCGCACGCCCGAGGGACGCCACCGGCGCGTGGTCATCGGGCGCTATGGCCTGATGACTGTCGAGGAAGCCCGCAACCTCGCCCACGAGCAGCTGGTCGCCGTGTCCAAGGGGGTCGATCCGGTCGCGGAAGCAGCCAAGGCGGCCGGGCTCCAGACGGTCACCGAGATCTGCGACTGGTACATCGCCGAAGCCGCGGCCGGCCGGATCCTTGGCCGCCGCCGTCGCGCCATCAAGGCGTCCACGCTGGTGATGGATCGCAGCCGGATTGAATCCCACATCAAACCGTTGCTCGGCAAGCGGCAGGTCGCCTCGCTCAAGCTCGGCGACATTGAAGGCGCCCAGGCCGACATCGCGGCCGGCAAGACATCGAAGGCCCGCGTGGGTAGCCGTGGCGGCGCCACCACCGGTGGCGAAGGTGTCGCCGCGCGGACGATGTCGACACTCCACGCAATCTTCGAGCACGCGGTGCGCCTGGGACAGATCGAAGCCAATCCCGCCAAGGGCGTGCGCAAGCTGGCGAGCGTGCCGCGCGAGCGGCGGCTCAGTCGCACCGAGATCGAGCGCCTCGGCAAGACCCTGCGCGCCGTGGCGGAGGAAGGCGAGCATGCCACGGCGCTTGCGGCCATCCGCTTCCTGCTGCTCACCGGTTTCCGGCGCATGGAAGCCTTGGGACTTCAACGGGCATGGCTCGATGAGGAAGAGGAGGCGATCCGGTTCCCCGATACCAAGAGCGGCGCACAGACGCGCGTGATCGGGCGGGCGGCCGTTGAGCTGCTGCTTGAGCAGCCAAAGACCAAGTCACCCTTCTTCTTTCCGGCCGACTGGGGCGAGGGACATTTTATCGGCGTTGTGCGCGTGCTGGATCGCGTCTGTGGAAAAGCCCGGCTGGCCGACGTCACACCTCACACCTTGCGGCACACCTTCGCCAGCCTGGCAGGCGATCTTGGGTTTTCCGAACTGACGATCGCCGCGCTGCTTGGGCATTCCGCTCGCGGCGTCACCCAGCGCTACATTCACATCGACGAGGCGCTCAGGATGACGGCCGACCGGGTAGCCGCGGAAATGGCGGACATCCTCGACGGCCGTGCGACGCCATCGCGTCAGCGCGTGCGGCGTGCCGATGTAGCCGAGCGGGTCCCGGAACAAGCTGGTTCGTAGCCACAATCTGCGCCTGCCAGTTGCGCTAGGACCGGCACACACCACGCGGGCGCAATCGCGCACCCGGAAGGCATGTCCACGTTCGAGCGAATCGGCGTCATTGGCTTGCGGTCCGAGCCGCGGCGCGCTCCTCATGCTCGAATGCGTCGGCGAACTGATCGAGTTCCTGCGTGCTCATGCCAAGGCTGCGCCCCATTGAGCGCCACTGCGACACCGCTTGTTCCACCTTACGAAGCATCTGTCGGGCGCGCGGCACGGCGATCCGGAAATACGGGAGTGCGGACATCAGTGCCTCGATCGTCGCCTCCGGACCGGCATCCTCCGACACCCATGTCTTCAACTCGCGCACCCGGTCCGGGAACGGGTTGACGTCGAATGCCGGCGCAAGCCGCCACTGCCCGCGATCGACATGCAGGAAGCCATGGTTGCGCAGATGATCGTCCACGTTGGTGATGAGGATGGAGAAGGCGATGCGTCGCCAGAGTTCTTCCGTATCGGCCTGCGGCGCCGCGCCGTGCATCCGCAGCGCATCGACGATCTCGGCATAGGCGTGCTCGCCCGACTCCGCGACATCGACGCCGAGCATCGTCGCGGCAGAGACGTACATCAGCCGCCCACCGCTCTGGAGGCGATCGAAGCGTCGGATCAAAGCCACCGAGCTGCCTTCGCTCTCGACCAGGCGGCCTTCGGCGGCGTCGATCCCCGCGGCGGCGGCAAGCCGCAGCGCGAGGATCTCGCCTTTGGTGACCGCGCGGTCGTCGGCAACCCTCGAAAATTTGCCGATCGACAGTCGCCCGTCGTCATCGACCACCGTGCATTTCGGGCGCAAGCCCCCCAGCGACGTGCCCCGGCCTCGGAGGTAACGCAAATCCTCCGCCGTCTCGGTATGCGTCTCGACCGCATGTGACGCCGACAGCAAGTGTCCCAATTCGATTAGTGGCGGCGCTGTCCGCCGGCCCTCCTCGGCCGCACGCTGGAAAACGCCATCCTCGTCCTGAAAACGCAACGCACCGACACGGCTCGCATCGTCCACCGCCAGAAGGAAGTCGAGCGCGTTCAGGGGACGGCTCTCGACATCCGCGCCGGCGCGTCTTGCCTCCTGCCGTCGTTTGGCGTGGTCGCGCAGGATGACGCGGCGCGCCCAGCCGTCCGGTTCAGTGTCCGCAATCGTGCCGTGAAAGACGGATCCGCCACGCTCTTTGCGATGAAATTGCGGGCCGGCGACCAAGGGAAGGCTAGGGTCGATCGCGAAGCCGTCCATGGCCGCCAGCCACGCGGCGTCATACACGAAGGCGGCGTTCTCACGCGCCCCCAGCGCGTCGAAGCGGAGTGTCCCGAGACTGCGGGCGTTCTCTCCCAGCGCCACATGGATGCTTCTTCTCATAGGCCAGTCGGTGCTTTCTTGGGGCGAACGCGCTTGGGCAGCCGCTCGGCGTCGAGCAACAGGCCGACGTCGTCACGACGCGGGTCGACGATGTCGCCGATCGCGTCGCCGAACCCGAGCACAAAGAGCGCCATCGCATAGACACCCATCGAAACCGACGGGTCGCCCTTCTCCACCTTCAGATAGGTGGTCTTGGCCGAGCCGATTCGCTCCGCCATCATCACCGTGGTCAGGTTTCGCTTTCGGCGCGCGGTTGCGATGTCGGCGCCAAGCTTGGCCAGCGACCGCCGCAGTTTTGGCGGCAAAGATTCCAGTGCTGTCGATTGCATAACATGGTCTCGTTGAGTGGTCTTAACCCGCTTTAAGGTCTCTTATATACGACCGTATCTGGGCGGTCCAGGCGCGCATGCTGAAGGACCGGATGTCCGGGCCAATGTCCGCCCTCACGATAAGGCCACCAAGTCAACGGGTCCGACGCTGCGCTGCCGCAGCGCCGGATCCTCTTGATTGGCGCTAATGGCAATTTTCGCCCGGATGAAGGCGGCCTTTGCCGGTCACACCGGTCTCCGCAATGGTGTTACGGCGTCTAGCCTGAATAATTCATCGGGCACGATTGCAGGGTTGGTGGGAGCGACATAAGCCATTGGTTTCGTGTATGATTTGGTTGCTGAAGCCGGATCAACCGAAGCAACGGAGTTCGCGCCCGCCATGGGGGAAGGTACGAGGATTTTGCCGGGGTTGCCAGCGGTGGCGGGCAAGCCAGTGCAGATCGCGTTTGACGGCGGCCGGCTGACCTCGGATGCCGGGATATTGCTGCTGGCGACGATCGAGCAACGGCTGAATGTCGCCGCACGCTTGGCTGCTTGCATCGAGGACCCGCGCGATCCAGAACGAGCGCGGCATGGGCTGGCTGAGATGATCCGTTACCGCGCGCTGTTGATCGCGGCGGGCTATCCCGACGGCAACGACTGCGACGCGCTCAAATCCGATCCCGCCTTCAAGATGGCGGTCGGGCGGCTGCCCGAGAGCGGTAACGATCTGTGCTCGCAACCGACCATCAGTCGACTGGAAAACCTGCCCGGCTCGGTCGCGCTCAAACGCATGATGGCGGCGATGGTCGAGTTGTTCTGCGACAGCTTCGACCAGGTACCGCGGCGCATCCTGCTCGACATCGACGATACCGAGGACCGGGTTCACGGCGGCCAGCAACTGTCGCTGTGGAACGCCCATTACGATAGCCGCTGCTTTCTGCCGATCCACATCTACGAGGCGACAACCGGCAAGCCAGTGGCAATCATCCTGCGCCCCGGTAAGACGTCCGACGGGGCGGAGGTGGCGCTGGTGCTGCGCCATGTGATCGGCCGCATCCGCGCCCGCTGGCCGGCGGTCGAGATCGTCGTGCGCGGCGACAGCCATTACGGTCGGCCCGAGGCAATGTCTTGGTGCGAGCGCAAGCGCGTCGGCTACATCTTCGGGCTCGCCGGCAATCCGGTGCTGCTGCGCCAGATCAGCGATCGCGCCGAGGATGCTGCCCTGGGCCGCATCGAAGGTGAGGCGGAAAAGGTCCGCCGCTACGCCGAATTCCGCTATGCCGCCAAAAGCTGGAGCGTCGAACGCCGGGTCATCGCCCGCGTCGAGGCCGGTCCCCAGGGTGCCGACAGCCGGTTCATCGTCACCAATTTGCCGGGCTTGCCCAAGGCGCTCTACGAGAAGGTTTACTATGCCAGAGGACAGGCCGAGAACCTGATCAAGGCGCACAAGCTGCACCTCGCTTCCGATCGCACCTCATGCACCAAGGCCACCGCCAACCAGTTCCGCCTGTTGATCCACACCGCGGCCTATTGGCTGATGCTGACCCTGCGAGCCCTGGCACCCAAGACTTCCTTCTGGCGCGACGCCCAGTTCGACACGATCCGCCTCTGCCTGATCAAGGTCGCCGGCCGCGTCACCGAAATGGTCACCCGCATCAAGGTCGCCCTGCCGACCGCGTACCCGTACCAGGCCGGGTTTGCCGATCTTGCTGGTCGGGTTGCCAAGCTGCCCCCGTGAGCAACGGGGCCGCGTGCCCCAAAACAACCCCTCGGCGCAACCTCAAACCCCGTTACCCGCGTTACCCAACGCGAGAAAAAACACGCCTCGGTGCCGCCGTCGCGCCGCATCCTTGTGCGCCTCGTGAATGATCCAGGCTAGGGAGCCAGGCTGGCAGGCTTTGGGGGTTGCCAAAGCCGATCAGCAATTGCCGGTGGCTGGTCGGTCGGGCTCCGGTAACGCATCTCCTTGACGGAGACACCAAGGTGGCGATGAAACAGCGCGATATAATCCAAGTCGCTCCGGAGGTCCGGCGGGACACTGCCCATACGCTGCGCAACGTCGAGAACTGCACCGCCCGTCGAAATCACAGGCAGCGGCGCTACGTTTGGCTGCAACTGTTGAAGAAGATCGAACTCCTGGACGATGCCGCCCATCCCTCCAATGAATACCGCCGCCGTGAAGTTGAAGTCCGAAAACATCCGTTCTCGCATCAGCCGCAGGCTATGTTCGCGATCGTGCCCGACATCGTCAGTATAGGTAACGTTCTGGAAGCGCTGATTGTCTTCTGGATATTCATCTTTGAAGTGCTTACTTTGGTAGAGCTTGACCCAGCCTCCGTACTCGATACCGAGCCCTTCGGCGATGACCCAAATCATCGGCGTGATTGCGGGCTGTCCGCCCCACACGAGCAGGCGCCGGCCGAGCGTCACATGAACCAGCGCCGACACTGCGGCTGTGATTGCGACCGTATCAGCCGTCTTGGCGTATTGCGGACCCCGTTTCGGATCGGGCACGCCTGCAGACAGGAAGATAGCATCGGTCATGCTCGACCCTCCCACGCCGCGAGCGTCCACGCTGCCTCTGCGACCCGAATGGCGCGCACCGTACTGATGTTCTGATCCAGCCATTTGAGGTGTGCAACCCATTGGTCGCGGATGCCGATGTGATCATAAACGAGGATCGGCCTCTCGCGCTGATCTGCTTTGAGGGCTTTCTCGGCAACGTCGTTGAATAGGTCCGCCGTCGGAATCCCGACGATGGGGTAAGCCCAAAGCTTGCTGCTATCTGGCAACCGCAGCGAAATTGCGCGATGTGCGCCGACACCTTCGACCGCACCACCGATTCTCTCGACTTCCGCTCGGAGCTTGCCCGTGATCGACATATATCGGGCGGCGATGCTGCGGCTCCGTAGGCTCTCAATCGCAAGGACGATCCGGTCGGCAACGTTGTCTACGATCGGCCCGTCGCCGCCACTGAGCTCTGCCCGATCCAAATAGATTGTTTCGGCGAAATCGGTTTGCTTGGTCGGCGAATGGTCGGGCCAGACCACCCGGAGCACGTGGATCTCCTTCGCCCGGGCGCGGCCCAGCTCTTGGCGCGTCCACTTGCTCTCAAAATAGGTCGGCGTATCGAGCATGACCATAACATCGGAGTCGCAGAGCCGGTGCCAGAGCACGTCCTGGAACGGCTCGCCCGGGCGAATGTCGTGCGTATCGAGGAAGACGTCGAAACCGCGCCCGCTCAGTAGATCGTGGAGCTGAACGGCTGCATTGCGAGACTCAACCCGTCGGTAGCTGACGAACACTCGGCGCTGGTGGCGGAGAAGGCCGATACATTCCAGGAGCGCTACGGCCAACTCCAGCATCTCAGGATCGTCGGCTCTGCGGCGAAGACCATTAGCTCGTTGGAGGAAGGCGGGCACCATGACACTAAAATCGCCCGCAGCTGGTACGGTTGGGATCACCGGCAGGCTCGAAGTGAAAGCGCGACGCGTCAACTCCTGATCAGCCTGCACCGTACCGCCGAAGTAGGCTGCCGCGGTTGCGGCATGCCCTTCGCGCTCGTCAAAGGCGTCTCCGACCCGGATCATGACGTCGCGACCGACCTCCAAATCGAAATCGGCAATGAGTTTCGCTATAGCCGCGACGAGCGTATCGCGGTCTGCATCCGTCACGTCACCCAGCAGGCCTATCTCATAGGTGCTCACGTGGTTTCCTCACTGCAGACGCCAGTCGCTGGCCTATATGCGGCTAGCCTCTTCGGTCCACTGCTCCATCGACGCATCGGCCCTCATTGCTAGAGCAAGAGTCTAGTCGGCAGAACGGTGTCGTAAAGCTCCGCAATTTGGCGCAAAAACTGGGTCTGCCCGCCGTAGCTCGGGTGCCGGACGCAGACCACCGGTATGATATTCACGACGCGGTTGGCTGCGGCAGCCGCATCGTTCCCAATAGCGATAATGCGTGCCGGCCTCAGCAATACAATAATCGCTTGGAGGAGGTCCTCACCGGCTCGACGTTCGAGCGCGTTATGCTGGCGATTGGTAAACGGATCATCCGCCTCGTGAGGGTGGAGTGGAAAGACGTTCCACAAGAATATTCTGGAATCGATCTGGTCTAGCATGCTCCAGATGACGGCAGCCGTCCGCTCGGCAACCACCGTGCCAATCGTGGGGCGTTGGGTTACAAGATCCCAACGCTTGGCATGCCGGTCGATATGGACATCGTCAGTCAGCGCAAGGCCAGTCCGGCGTCCGCCGCGATACCCAAGATCTCGACCAATCCAGATCGCGTCGATCGGTTCTCGCGCCGCACTTTCCACCATAGCCGACAAGGCTGTCGCGCGACGGTTAGGGCCTGTTATGGCTTGAGCCAATCGGCAGCGGCGGCCAGACAGAGCACGCCAAGAAAGGAGCAGGCGGTCTTTTCATAGCGCGTTGCCACCGCACGCCATTCCTTGAGGCGCGC
>JBOHMF010000206.1:0-7643 GCA_050730055.1 Allostellaceae bacterium | reverse complement strand
CAGAAGGAGGGCGGAGCACCACCGCTGCCTCCCTCGCATTCCGTTACGTAACGGAAATCAGTCATGCCAAGAGGCCGCACACCCGACGGCACAAAGCCGCTGAGCGCCAACGGAGTGTCATTTCTACCTTGCGCCGACATGGAGCCGAACGTGTCTGTCTCGGTTATGGGGGTTGCCTTCTTCGATATTTTTCACGATCAGAAAGGGAGCGCGGTGAACGGATCGCAGACCATCCCGCGGCGCGCTGTGGCCGTCCTTCGCGATGCCGGCAGAGATGCGAGCGGCCACGACCGCCGCGACATCGGGCCCGAGGGCGGCAGCAATCCCGGCAGCGCGCCGAACAGTCCGCACCCACCCTCGGTGCCGATGGGCGACAATCGCTCGATCCGCGCTGGTCTTCCGCCGACCGCGCATGCGATCACAGGTCTGCCGGAAAGAGGGGCGGTGCCGGTGCACCGGCAGGGTGCCCCGGTCTGCCGAAAGGGCCGCGATGGGCGCGGCCGGACCAGCAGAAAGCACCCATCATGGCACACGACGATACCGACCTCACCCCGGGCCTGTCCCCGGTGGACCTTCAGCCCGCGGGCTTGACCCGCGGGTTGATCCGGGGAAGACCGATCCCGACACCGAGCCGCACGCCGCATCCCCGACCGCGTACCTGCTCGCGGAACTCGCCCACTACGGCTATCGCCCCGGCGCCGACGAACCTGATCCGCAGCCGCTGCCCGAGCCCGAGGCCGCCCAGGTCCAGCTCAACGCGGCGGTCGAGGCGCTCAGCGCGCTGCTGACCGGCACCTGGCTCGAAGACGACCTCGCCGACAAGGCCCGGAAGCTCGGCATCCCGGTGTGGCGCTTCGACGTGTGGCGCTTCGACCAGCCGGACCCGAAGGTCGAAGCCGAGGGCGGCGCCGTATGGGCGCCGTCGACCACCTTGACCTGATCCGGTTTTGGCTCAATCAAGAGCGGCGGCTCATGCCCCTGAGGGGCCGTTGAGCCGGAACCACCGCGAAATATACCAAGCGGAAATCAACGGGGGTCAGATGCCGAACATCTTGATTGCCGAGGGAACGCCGGCCCTCTGGCAGACCCAGCGCGCCGGGTTCGGCATCCCTTCCAACTTTTCGCTGTTCGCCTCGGCTGTTCAGCTGCATCACCCGGGCATCCGCTGCATGCTCCTCAACATCGCCGATGGCGAGGCCTTGCCGTTCGGCACGGCGCTTTCGGACTTTGACGGGGTGATGATTCCTGGCTCACCGCTCCATATCCATGACCCGGCCCCCAGTGTCACGCGGCAGATCGATTTTGCCCGGGCCGCCTTTGCCGCCGGCGTGCCCGTCTGGGGGAGCTGCTGGGGTTTGCAGCTTGCTACAGTGGCGCTCGGGGGATCGGTCCGGCGCAACCCGCGGGGACGCGAGCTCCCGATCGCTCGGGCGATCACCGTGACGGAAGCCGGCCGCGCCCACCCGCTTCTCGCGTCCCGTCCTGCCGTTTTCGACGCGCTTTGCTCGCACCTCGACGAGATCGAAACCTTGCCGCCAAACTCCCAGGTTCTGGCCGCGAACGAGCTCACCGCTATCCAGGCGATCGCCACACAAACGCCGTGTCGGGGCAGCTTTGCCGGCACGCAGTATCACCCCGAGCACACTCTGGCGGTCTCGGCCGCCCTCATCGAGATGCGAGCCACGGAGCTTGTCGAGGAGGGCTTTGGCACCGAGCCGTCCGAGATTGTCGCAATCGCAGCCGACTATCGCGCCCTCGACGCAGAGCCGACCCGTCGCGACCTGATTTGGCGGTATGGGATTGCGAGCGAGATCATGGAGCCCATGCGCCGGACGACCGAGATCGGCAACTGGCTGCGGACCATTGTTGAACCGCGTCGGTTCCTGGCTTAGCTGCCGGGAATGTCAGCGTCGCACCAACGCGACGCCCGGCCAATGTTCCGGGCGGGCGCGCAGGTATTGTGCAGGTATTGTGGCGGATAGACCGCCTCGGCGCCGAACGCCCGGCCGCACGATGAGGCGGGTCGCGTCGGGTCGGGACTGCGCGGATACCCATGGTCGTAGCGGAAATTCGGTTATCACCGGTCGCCAGTCTCGCGTTAAGCTCAATCTTTTCGTCGCCGCGAGGGAGGGCGCGATGCGTTTTGGGCTGATGCTGCCGAGCTTTTCGTTCGCGCGCGATTACGCGACGGTCGCGCGGCTGCGCGATTTCGCGACCCGCGCCGAGGCGATGGGCTTTGAGGGGCTGTGGGTCGCCGAGCATCTGCTGACCGCGCGCGGCCTCTACGGCACGGCCTGGCTATCGCCGCTCGAGACCTTGGCGTTTGCGGCCGGTTGCACGTCGCGGATCAGGATCGGGACCGGCATCCTGATCCCGCCGATCCGCAACCCCGTGTTCCTTGCCAAGGAGATCGCCAGTCTGCACATGCTGTCGGGCGGACGCTACGAATTGGGGATCGGGGTCGGGTGGGACGCGCGGGAATTCGCCGCCGCCGGCGTGAAGCCCAGCGAGCGGGGCGGCCGCACCGACGAGATCCTCGACATCTTTGCGAAATTGTGGACCGGCGAGGAAGTCACCCATCGCGGCCGCTACTACAATTTCGAGCGGGTGACGATCGACCCGCCGTTGCCGACGCGGCCAAGGTTGTGGGTTGCCGGCGGGTCGAAGATCAAGACCGACCTGTCGCCCGACCCGGAGACGATCGCGCCGACCGTGCTGGAGCGCATCTGCCGCCGCGCCGACGGCTGGATCGCGCGCGCAGCGGGCTCGAACGAGAGCGTCATCGCCGACTGGGCGCAGATCACCCGGCGGCTCGACGAGATCGGTCGGCCGCGCGGCAGCGTCACCTTTGCGCATGTCAACCTAACCCATGTCGTACCGACCGACGACGAGGCCGCCGCACTCAAAATCCAGCGGCCGCTGATCGAGCGGGTGATGGGGACGCACCGTTCGTTCGAGCATGTGCGCACCTGCTACCTGCTGGGAACGCCGGCACAAATCCGCGCCCGCATCACCGAACTCGCGAAGGCAGGGCTCGAGTATCTGATGCTGTCGCCGCTCGACTATGATCTGGAACAGCTCGACCTGTGGGAGGCGGAAATCCTCCGGCATTTCCGAGACGGGTGAGCTCGTCATTCCCGCGAAAGCGGTGATCCACATACCCTTTTATGGTAGCGGTCCTTTGCTCAGACGCGCCCGGACGACAAAGATGCGCCGTTTTCGGTCGCCCTTTGCTCACAGCGAGGGCGATTTGCCGTTGCTCACGGTGTTCAAAGGCGCGATCCTGACCCTGAAATCGCCGGAATCCAGTGAATCGGTCAAGAAAGCGAAACCCCGATGACCCCCAAGTCATCCGATTACGGTCGCGTGTTCTTTCAGGCCGAGGTGTTCCGCGCCGGCCGGCTTGCCGAGCGCCGGCCACACCCGAGTGACACCATCATCGCGCGGGCGCGACGGCTGAGAAAGGCGAGCCCGCGCACGGTGTCGGCCGCGGTGCTGCAGGCGCTGCTGCTGAGGCAGGGGGTCGTGCTGCGGCAGACGAGCGAGACGGCTGCAGCGGCGAAATGACCGGTTAATTGTCTTTGGCGCAGGCGGCATCCCGATCGCCAGACCGAAGATCGCGGGATTGAGAATCAGCTCGCAAGCGCGTCCAGTGACCGCTGTCGGCAGTCCCGCAACCTTTGGCCAGCGACGATCCTCCTATTGAGCGATTACTTGCGCGCCGCCCCTTGGGCAGGTATCTGCCAACTGGTTTTCGTGCTCGCCCCGCACCGGACCTGCATCAGTCTATCGATCCACAAAGAATGTTCATCGATCCTGCGCACCGACGCTCCCGTGTATCCGATGCCACCGACCAGGGAGAACGCCATGCAGGCTGGGTTGCCGGATCGGGTCGACTGCCGCTCCGCCCCCTATTTTCGCGGGCCCCCTGCTCGCTGTTTACGCGGTATCCGGAACAAGACACCGCCGGCCCTGGTGTGAAGGGGCTAGAGCGATTTTCGGATCGATTTGGAGAGCCTTCCACCTCCTACCGTCATTTCTGCGCAAGCAGGAATCTAGGGATTTCAGTCTGTTGCCCTTGGTCCCCGCTTTCGCGGGGACGACGCGTTTCTCTGAACCGATTGGTCACTTGCTCTAGGCGAGGATGAAGCCCTCGTAGCCCTTCGCCGCGGTCTCCGCACATCGCCTGCGATAGCCGCCGATGCCCTCGGGGCCGAGATAGGGTAGAAACGCGCGCGGTTTCCCTGGGATGTTGGCGCTCATCCACTAGGAATTGCCGAGCGGTAGCAGCGTCCCATTGACGACCTCGTCGACATGCGCGACCCAACTTTCCTGGGCTTTGGGAACTGCCTCGATCGTTGTCAGCCCATGCTTGCGCATATACGCGATGCAGTCGGCAATCCATTCCACATGCTGCTCGATCGCCACCGGCATGTTCGCCAGCACCGACGGGCTCTGCGGGCCGGTGATCGTGAACAGGTTGGGAAACTCTGCAACCGAGAGCCCCAGATAGGTGCGCGGGCCGTCCGCCCAGGCGTCGTTCAGCGCGCGGCCGCCGCAGCCTTTGATGTTCAGCGCCTTCAGCGAACCGGTGAACGCATCGAACCCGGTGGCGAACACGATGATGTCGAATTCGTACTCCGTGCCGCCGGCACGGATTCCCTTTTCCGTGATTTTCTCGATCGGTCCATCGATGTCGGCATCGATCAGCAACACGCTGTCCTTGTTGAAGGTCTCGTAATAATTGGTGTCCAGCGGCGTTCGTTTGGTGCCGAAGGGGTGCTTCTTCGGCACCAGCTTCTCGGCAACCGCCGGATCCTTGACCACCCTGCGGATCTTGTCGTCGAGATAGTCGGCGACGATTTTATTGGCTTCCCGGCGCAGCAGCACATCCTGATAGTTGCCCAGCCCGAAGATGAAGCCGCCGATGTCCCACATCCGCTCGAATTCGCGCTCGCGTTCCTCGGGGGTCGCCTCGAGCGCCGATTTCGGAATGCGGGCCAGTTCGAACCCCGCGAACGAGTTCCGCGTGCGCGCGATGATCGCGTCGTAATCGGCTTTGCGGGCGGCGACTCGCTCCGGGTCGATCTTGCCGTTGCGCGCCGGCAGGCAGTAGTTCGGAGTCCGCTGGAAAACCCTCCGCTGCTTCGCCTGCTGAGCGATCTGCGGGATCGCCTGCACCGCGCTGGCGCCGGTGCCTACGACCGCCACGCGCTTGGCGGTAAAATCGACACCACCGCGCGGGAAGCGGCTGGTGTGATACCACCTGCCGCGAAACCTTTCCAAGCCCTCGAATGGCGGCAGGCTGGTGTCGGAAAGGGTGCCGACCGCCGTGATCAGAAAGCGAGCCGTTACCGCATCGCCGGCATCGGTGCGGACGTTCCACCGGCCGCTCGCCTCGTCGAATTGGGCGCCGGTAACCCGGGTATTGAAGCAGATGTCGCGCTTCAGGTCATGGCGGGCGGCAACGTGCTCCAGATAGCGCAGGATTTCCGGCTGCTCCAGATAGCGCTCCGACCATTTTATCGGGCGAATGCGGGTCCGCAGGATCTTCGGGATCGGGTGGTGGGCTCGGTGGCGGTGGGCCGGACGTGCCGCGCGACCGACGGCGCCGTTCAGGGTAGGCTTGCCAGCCACCGAAGGCGGCTCCGGCTGAAGACAGCCAACCTCCGGCTCTTCCCCTGTTGGTCGCTGGACCTCCCCCAAAGCGGCCCGCTCCCGCTTTCGTCCAGGGCCTCGCTGCGACAGGCGACCGCACCCGGCGATAGCGGAAGGAGAGATTTTTGCTCTGCTGCCGATCGCAGGTCCGTCATACTGGCGCGGACCCTTGGGCCGCTTCCGCTTATGGGCGCAGGCGGCGGGCCGTTGCGTCATGCTCACAAGGAGAATTCGAGATGTTCAGCCACATCATGATCGGGAGCAACGATATCGACCGGTCAAAGAAATTCTACGATGCCCTCTTTGCGGCGATGGGCGCGCAACCCGTCACTGTGGATACCAGAGGCCGCCTGGCTTATTCGCACAATGGCGGCCGTTTCATGGTCAGCAAACCCATCGACGGCAAGCCGGCGAATTCCGCCAACGGCGGCACGATCGGCTTTGTGATGAGCGACGCCAAAATGGCCGAGGCGTGGCACAAGGCCGGCGTTGCGAATGGCGGTATGTCGATCGAGGATCCGCCCGGCGTGCGCCCGAATGGCGCTTATCTCGCCTATCTTCGCGACCCCGATGGTCACAAGATCGTCGCGGTTGCCCGGTAAGGCGAGCTGACTTTACCGCGAGCGAAAACCGGGAAGGGCTGTCCTTCCGGGAGGTTCTTCCGCTCTGGAGGGCGGCGCTGGTCGCCGCCGCCCTCCAGGGCGCATCAGCGACATTGGAACCGATAGCGCAGCGCGAGTACGCCGCCGCCATGCCGTGCGATCAGACTCTCCAGAGCCTGTTATAGAGTGCAGGCGAGGCCGTTTTGTAGGGATGCAATCGTCCCGCAAGATGGCCTACCAATCCGATACGAGCGAGGAGGAATGGTCGTTTGTCGCGCCCTGTCTGTGTCTGCTGCCGGAGGATGCGGCGCAACGCCGGCATGACTTGCGCGCGGTGTTCAACGCGTTGAAGTGGCTGCTCTGGACGGGGGCGCCGTGGCGCGCCTTGCCGCACGATTTTCCACCGTGGAGCGCGGTCTATCAGCAGGCGATGCGCTGGCTGGGGGCCGGGGTGTTCGAGGCGATGGTGCACGACCTGCGGCTCCTGCTGCGCGACTTCGCCGGCCGCAAACGGCGCCCCACCGCCGCTGTGCTCGACAGCCGCACGCTGCAATCCACGCCCGAGAGCAGGAGCCGCGCCGGCTGGGACGGCGCCCAGCGCAAGAAGGGATCGAAACTCCACGCCGCGGTCGATACCCTCGGCCACCTCTTGGCGCTGCATGTCACCCCGGCCAACGAACAGGACCGCGCCCAGGTCGAACGCCTCGCCGCGGCCGTCCAAGAGGCCACCGGAGAGAGCGTCGAGATTGCCTGTGTCGACCAGGGCTACAGCGGGTCCGAACCCGCTCAGGCCGCCGCCCGGCAGAGCATCCGCCTCATTCTTGTCAAGCACCTCGCGGCCAAGCGCGGCTTTGTCCTGCTGCCGCGGCGCTGGGCGGTCGAGCGCAGCTTTGCCTGGGCCGCCCGCTTCCGGCGGCTGGCCAAGGATTACGAGCGCCTGCCCAGCGTGCTCGCCGGCTTCCACTTTCTCGCCTTCGCTTGCCTCATGGTGCATAAGGCTGTGCCCTTGCTCGCTTCCCGTCCATAACAGGCTCTGGGAACGGGCGAAGTCAGTGCCGAAACGCGCTCCCGTGCTTCCCCTATGCTTCCCCGGAAAATCGAAGGCCCTGGCCGTCGCCGGCCAGGGCCTTGTTTTAATTGGTGGAGCCAACCGGGATCGAACCGGTGACCTCTACAATGCCATTGTAGCGCTCTCCCAGCTGAGCTATGGCCCCATGGCAGCCGCCGGCTGCGCCGACCGCTGCGCCGACCGCTGCGCCGACCGCTGCGCCGACCGCTGCGCCGAAGGTAAGAAGGCGCGCCCCGTCCGGCAAGCAAAAAACGCGCCCCGTTAGGGTTCCCGCGCAGAGCCGATCAGGGTTCCTCCTCCTCGACGTTCTCGAT
>JBOHMF010000205.1:0-7669 GCA_050730055.1 Allostellaceae bacterium | reverse complement strand
GGGCTGGCAGCGAGTCCGCCGAGCGGGCGACGGTTTCGAGTTGCGCGAAGGCAGCGCGCTCGGCTTTCAAGGGCATTTCGGCGGCGGCGCTCAATTCCGCCAATGCAGCCGCGGCTCGGCGCGCCGCATCGCGCCATTTTTCGAGCTGGCGCCAGCCGGCGGCCGGATCGAGGGCGAGCAAAGAAGACGCACCGACGCCGCGCCACGGACAGTGCACCAGGCCGCCGCACGCGGCGAGATCGCGCGCCGCCGTTGCCACCTGGTCGAGCATCCGCACTGTCCGATTTTCCGCAAACCGGTCGATCGCCAGGGGATCGCACGCGGCTCCGATCCGGTCGGCCAAGGCGAACCGGTCGATCGTCTCCGCCAGTTCCGGCCTCTCGGCGCGCGCCCGTCCGGCCTCGAACAGCAGATCCGCGACGGTGCGCCCGGTCTTTCCAGCCGGGCGGCCGATCGCCGCGCGGTAGTCGTCGAGTTCGCGGCGCCGCGCTTCCAGTTCGCGCAGCCCGGCCTCGAACTGCGCCGGTGTCCCCGGCATCGGCTTGTCGAGCCGCGCCTTGATGTCCTCGAAAAACGCCTTCTTGCGGGTCTTGTGGCTGTGCAGTTCGAGGCAGAAATCGCCGAGCCGCAACTCGCGCAGGCGGCGCCGGACGACCTCCAGCGCGGCCAGCTTCTCGGCGACAAACAGCACGGTCTTGCCATGGAAGAGCGCCGCCGCGATCAGGTTGGTGATGGTCTGCGACTTGCCGGTTCCGGGCGGCCCCTGGATGACCATGTTATGCCCGGCGAGGGCGGAGAGCAGTGCCTTTGCCTGACTGCCATCGGCGCGATCGACAAGGCAGAGTTCGAGATCGATGACCCGCGCCGTCGCAGGTTCGTCACCAAACGGGTCCGGGTCGGGCGGGGGCGCAGTCTCGCCGCCACCGACCAGCGCGCACACAATCGGATGATCGGCCGGCGCGCCGGCATCCGGCCATTTCTTCTCATCGAGATCGAGATAGAGCAGGAGCTTGCCGAGATTGGTCAGCAGGGCGAGCGTAGCAAAGCGGCGGATTTTCCAGGAGGTCTGGCCGGAGACCGCCCGCCGCACGCGGTCGAAATAACCCTCCGGAAGCTCGTCCTCGGCGAGTTCGGGCAGCTCGATCGCGAAATCGGTCGCGAGCTTGCGGCGCAGCGAGAGATTGGTGTGGATGTCCTCGCCGCTCCAACCGAGCTTCAGCCGGCGCTGACCGCGGGCGGTGGTTTCGCTCTCGATCGCCGCCGGCATCAAAATGAGCGGCGCCTGATAGGGGGGAGCACCGGCTTTTGCGCTCTGGGGGCCTTCCTGCCATTCGAGAAAGCCGAAGGCGAGGAACAGCATGTTTGACCCCGATTCCTGCAACGCCAGGCGGGCGTTGGCGCGCAGCCGCCGCAGCCGCGCCTCCAGCCGGTCGGGGAACAGGAGGACGCGCACCCGGCTCCCCCGCTGGCCCTCCTCCTCGCCCTCGGCGGGCTGTTCCGGCAGTTCGGGCGATATATCCTCCCATCCGAGGTGCCCGGCCCAGCACACCGCGTCGGGCGGTCTTCGGGTGCGCGCGTCCTCGTTCGGGGTTTCCGCGCACGGAGATCCGCTCTCCAGCCCGGGGAGTTCTCCTTGTTTCTGATAGAAGCGGTCGAGTTCCCGCGACGCCGGTTCGGGTACAGGCTCGAAAGCGAAGAATTTCTGCTCGTGCAGGCGGGAGAACAGAAAATCCGGCGTCTTGCCGACGAGGCGCAAAACCGACTGCGACCCGCCCCCTCCGGCGCCGTGCCGAAAGTTCAGCAGGGGATTTTTGGGGGTCAGATCGATCAGTTTTTTCCGCAGCTCTTCGATCGCGGCTGCGACAGCTTCCGGCATTCCCTCCGCCCCAAACCTGCTTGTCCGCCTCCATTTTGGACGGAATCGCTAATTTTTCAGAAGGATATTCGCGATGACGTAAGGGCGGGCGGGCGGCGCGCCCTGGTCCTCTGCTCAAAGGCATAGGCGAGGCGGAGCAAAACGGCTTCGCTCCAGGCGCGGCCGGTCAAGGTGACGCCAAACGGAACCTCGCGCTCGTCCGGCCCGGCGACAAAGCCGGCCGGGACCTGAACGCTCGGGTAGCCGGCCTTGGCGGCGATCGCGCAGCCGGCGGCGCCGGGGAACAGCACGGCATCGAGGCGATGCCCGTCCATGTAGGCGTCGAGCCCGAGGCTGCGCGCGGCGCGCAGATCGTTCACCCGCGCCGCGCGGTATTCAATCTCCGCGAGATCGCCCCGCGTCGCCGCGGCGGCGAGCAGCAGGTCCTGGCCAAAGCGCAAGGCCCGCTCGTCCTCGGCCCGATTGAACGCAACGATGTCGGCGAGGCTTTTGATCTCCGTCCCTACCGCCCAGTCGCGCAGATAGGCGTCGAGCCCCTGTTTCAGCTCATAGATCAGGACGATCGGTCGGCGCGCCGGCTGATGGCAGGTCGCGCTCTCGGGATTGCGGTTGAGGATCGCCATATCCGTGCCGGGACCGCCGATCCAGCCGGCGGTCGGGATGTTGGCCCGCACGATCGTCGCGCCCGCCTCTTCCAGCACGGCGATCGCCTGTTCCATCAGCGCCGCGGCGGAAGGCGACAGCGGGCCGTAAGTGACATCGTTGCCGGGATCGGCGGGATCGCTCGGCACGCCGATGCGCGCGCCGTTGAGCCCGTCCCTGTCGAGGACGCGCGTATAATCGTCCGGGCGGCGCAATGCCTCTGTTGCCGGATCGCGCGGATCGGGAGCGGCGAGGACATTCAAGAGGAGCGCCGCATCCTCGACCGTGCGGGTGAGCGGCCCGGCGGTATCCTGGCTCGCGGCGATCGGGATGATGCCGGCGCGGCTGATGAGTCCGACCGTCGGCTTCACCGTGACAAGACCGTTCTGGCAGGCCGGCGACAACAGTGACCCCGAAGTCTCGGTGCCGATCGCCGCCGCGGCAAAACCCGCCG
Organism: Allostellaceae bacterium; assembly: GCA_050730055.1. Classification (GTDB taxonomy): domain Bacteria; phylum Pseudomonadota; class Alphaproteobacteria; order ATCC43930; family CGMCC-115725; genus AP-15. Next base: position 4,697 of record JBOHMF010000205.1, on the reverse strand, counting down.
CCACCGCGACCGCCGAACCCGAACTCGACCCGCCCGGTGTGACAATCGGCACGCCGCGTTCGTCCACCTCCGGCGCATAGGGGTTTCTGACCTGGCCGCCCAGCGAACTGTATCCGGACGGCATATCGATCGCCATCATGTTGGCGAATTCGGTCAGGTTGGTCTTGCCGAGGATCACCGCCCCGGCCGCGCGCAGCCGCGCCGCGACCGTCGCATCGGCCCGCGCCCGCGCGCCGGCGAGCGCCAGCGATCCGGCGGTTGTCGGCATCGCCTCGCCGGTGGCGATGTTGTCTTTCAACAGGATCGGGACGCCGGCGAGCGGGCGCGTGTCGTCGCGGCCGACCCCTTTGGCGAGCGCCAGCGCCTCGGGGTTGACAACGCGCACCGCGCCGAGCGCGCCGTCATACGCCGCGATGCGGGCGAGACAGGCGCGCGCCAGTTCCGCCGCCGTGATCCGCCCTTCGGCCAGCGCCCGGCGTACTTCCGCCAGCGTCGCGTTTGCGATTTCCGACTCGACGGCGAGCGGCCTCTTCGGACCTCTATGAGGTGCCTTCGGCGGCATCTAACAACCGAAGAAAATCGCGAAACTCGCGATGGAGATCGGTCGCGTGGCTATGAGCCGCGCGTGCCGGTGGGTACTGGGGAAGCGCATGATGGGCCAGATAGAGGACGCAGACTCCCGTCTCGAAACATGCCGCAAGTGTTCCCAAGACGCTCCGTGAGTCAGGGTTATGAAGGATCGCAAGAGTCACTGCTTGTCTCTCATATCTCGTTTCAAAGCTCAGATGATTGAGAATCGATCTGGAATTTGGGTGTGCGCCAAAATCAATCAAAGAATCGTAAAGCTGTGTGACAAAGTTAGAAAGATGTAGGTCGGATTTTTCGAGATATTCTTTGGCTTTTCCTTTTTTAAATAGATTGCGGCATGTACTCACCCCCTTACTTTGATCTAACCAAATCTTCCTATTTATTGGGCTTTGAGCAGCAATAACCGCATAGAGAGCACTTTCCAGACACGCCCTCAAGACAGCGAAAACGGGTGGCGATTGGCCGCTGAGTGCAATTCGCACAGCCGAGAGGAATAGACTATATGCGTTTGCCAGAAGCAGAGTCTCAAAAACTCCACCCTCTTTGGGTAATGACGAAGTCAAATTCAATCCACTCATATCACGAAGATTAATCGATATTTTCTCAAGATGCGATATCATTGTAGAGTATTTTTCAAGGCATTCAGCCTCGTTTTCGTGTGCTGTGATTAAGAAGCACTTAAGTATGTTATTAGACATAGCCGGCATACCTGCGAATCAGCTTTAGCTGCGGAATTTGGTTACCCGGTGGCGGTCGCCCTCGGTCTTAGGGGTACGCCTCTCTCTATGCTTACTATCTAAACGGAAACTAAACTCGGTCGTGGTTTCGGGTGCAGATATGCGGGATGAGGCGCGTCACGTGCCCCATCTTGCGACCGGGCCGGGCCGCGCTCTTGCCGTAGAGATGCAGTTTCGCCATCGGATCGGCGAGCGCCTCGCGCCAGCGTTCGACATCGGCGCCGAGGAGGTTTTTCATCACCGCGTCGGAATGGTGCGCCACCGAGCCGAGCGGCAGACCGCAGATCGCCCGCACCAGTTGCTCGAACTGGCTGGTGACGCAGGCGTCGATCGTCCAGTGGCCGGAGTTGTGCGGCCGCGGCGCCAGCTCATTGACCAGGATCTCGCCCCTCTGCGTCACAAACATCTCGACCGCCAACAGGCCGACAAGATCGAGCTTCTCGGCGACGTGCCGCGCGACGGCCTCGGCCCGCGCCGCCACCTCGGCGGCGATATGGGCGGGCGCGATCGTCGTATCGAGGATGTGGGCGACGTGCCGGTTCTCCACCGGCGGGTAGGCGGCGCGAGAACCGCCCGCGCCGCGCGCGACGATGACCGAGATCTCGCAGGCAAAATCGACAAATTCTTCGAGAATGCCCGCGGCACCGCCGATCTGCCGCCACGCCTCTTCCGGCTTGGTTTCCGGGCGCAAGGTGACCTGGCCCTTGCCGTCATAGCCCATGCGCACCGTTTTCAGCACCGCAGGGGCGCCCAGATCGCGCATTGCCCGCGCCAGCGCCGCGGCGTCGAGCACCTCGCGATAACCCGTTGTGGCAATCCCGATCGAGCGCAGAAAATCCTTTTCGCGCAGCCGGTCCTGCGCGATCTCCAGGATCTCGGGGCGGGGCGAGACCGGGGTTTGCCCGGCGACCCGGCGCATCGCTTCGGCCGGAATGTTCTCAAACTCGATCGTCGCAACATCGACCGCGGCGGCAAAATCATCGAGCGCCCGCTCGTCGCCAAAATCGGCGATGGTGGCGCGGTGGGAGACCTGCGCCGCCGGGCTGTCCGCCTCGCCGGCAAAGATGTGAACGCGATAGCCGAGCCGGGCGGCGGCGAGCGCCGTCATGCGGCCGAGTTGGCCGCCGCCGAGAATGCCGATCGTGGCACCGGGAGCCAGCATCGCCGCCATCACGATCCGTCCGGGCGTTCGCCGACCGCGTCCGTCTGCGCCTGCCGCCAGCCGTCGAGGGCGGCGGCGGCGAGGGGATCGGACAGGGCGAGGATCGCCGCCGCGCAGAGCGCCGCGTTGACGGCACCGGCGCGGCCGATGGCAAAACTCGCAACCGGAACGCCGGCCGGCATCTGCACGATCGAGAGAAGGCTGTCCAGGCCGTGGAGGGCCCGGCTCTCGACCGGCACGCCCAAGACCGGCAGGGCTGTCAGAGCCGCCATCATGCCGGGCAGATGAGCGGCGCCCCCGGCCCCGGCGATGATGACCGAGAGGCCGCGCGCGCGGGCGGTGCGGGCGTAATCGTAGAGCCGCTCCGGAGTGCGGTGGGCCGAGACGATTCGCGCCTCATAGGCGATCCCGAGGCGGTCGAGCGTCTCGGCGGCGTGCTGCATCGTCTCCCAGTCGGAGCGGCTGCCCATGACGATGCCTACCCGGGGGCCCACCCGAGGGCTTCCCGCTGGACTTCCAGCCGCACTCATTCGCCGTTTTCTCCGGTCCTACGCGATGATGTCGGGCAAGAGCTCGTTCTCGATCTTGGCGATCTGGTCCTTCAGCAGGAGCTTGCGCTTTTTGAGACGCTGCAACTGCAACTGGTCGAACGGCGAGCGTTCGGGGATGCGCGCGATCACCTCGTCGAGATCGCGGTGCTCGCTTTTGAGCGCGGCGAGCTGGGTTTTCAGGGTTTCAGAGTCCAGATCCATGGCCGGCAGAACCACGTTTTGCTGATATCCTACCAGCCCGGAGGGCGGCGGTGATGACAAAGCGCATCGGCATCCTGACGAGCGGGGGCGATTGCGGCGGGTTGAACGCCGTCATCCGCGCCGTCACGCTGCGCGCCACTTCCGCCTATGTATGGGAGGTTGTCGGCATCCGCAACGGCTCGATGGGGCTCTTGCGCGATCCCCCCGATATCGAGCGGCTCGATCCCGCCCGGCTCGACGCCGCGATGATGCGCCTGGGCGGCACCATTCTCGGCACCACCAACAAGGGCGACCCGTTCGCCTTTCCGCTGGCCGACGGCACGACCCGCGACCGTTCGGCGGAGTTTATCGCGGCTTATCGGGCCCTCGCTCTCGATGCTCTCATCGGCATCGGCGGCGACGGCAGTTTTGCCATCCTGCGGCGGCTGGCGCAGCAGGGCGGCATCCCGCTCGTCGCCATTCCCAAGACGATCGACAACGACGTGTGCGAGACCGAGGCTTCGGTCGGCTACGACACCGCAGTCGCGGTCGCCACCGAGGCGCTCGACCGGCTGCAACCGACCGCGGCGAGCCACGACCGCGTCATGGTGCTCGAAGTGATGGGTCGCGACGCCGGCCACATCGCGATCGCCGCCGGCATCGCCGGCGGTGCCGACATCGTGCTGATCCCCGAGATCCCGTACCGCCTCGAAGCGGTGGCGCGGCACATCGACCGGCTGCGCCGGACCGGGCGCAACTTCGCCCTTGTCATCGCCGCCGAATCGGTACGCGACGAGACCGGCCAATTGCTGCATCGCGAGCACGGCGGGCAGAGGCGCTATGGCGGGATCGGGGCGGCGCTCGCCGACGGCATTGCCCGGCTGACCGGGGCCGAGACGCGGGTGACGGTCTTGGGTCACTTGCAGCGCGGCGGTCAGCCGACCGCCGGGGATCGGCTGCTGGCCTCGGCCTTTGGCGTCTATGCCGTCGATCTCGTCGCCGCCGGCCGCTTTGACCGCATGGTGGCGTGGCAGAACCGGCGGGTCGTCGATGTGCCGCTGGCGCGCGCCATCGCGATGCCGCAGTGCGTCGATCCCGACGGCACCCTGGTGCGCACGGCGCGCGGGCTTGGGATCTGTCTCGGCGATGAATGAGGAGAACGCCGCCGCCTTCTGGGCTTTCTCGCTCGGCTTCTATCGCCTGCCCGGGGTCGAGGCGGCGCTTCTCGCCTTGCAGGACCAGGGCGGGCACGATGTCAATCTGATCCTCTATGCGCTGTGGCACGGCTGGTCCGGGCGCGGTGCCCTTGACGAGGGCGCGCTGGCCGCCGCCGAGTACGCCGCGGGACCGGTCGGCAGAGAGATCGCGGCGCCGCTCCGCGCCTTGCGGCGCGCGCTCAAAGATAACCCCGACCCTGCGGTCCAGGCCCTGCGCGAGCGCGTCAAGGCGCTTGAACTGGAGGCCGAGCGGATCGCCCAG
>JBOHMF010000204.1:0-7680 GCA_050730055.1 Allostellaceae bacterium | reverse complement strand
GCAACCCCCTTGCCTTTCCGTTCTTCACATAGTCCGCTGCCGCCCAGCGCTTGCCGATAATCTCCGGCATGGCCCGTCCCCGTTGCGGTGAACCACCCCAGATTATCCCAATCTATCCTATATTACCACTCTCCGCTAATGAAAGAGGTGACTGTGAATAGCGATACGATAGAGACGGCAATAGAATGTTGTAAGGAAGCTGGAGCAATAGTGAAGTGCCCAAACTGCGGTGAGTACGACATTTCTGTGGGTGATGATAGGGCAGAACGAAACGCTTATGCTCGCGCCACCAATGCGTGGAAAATGGGGGTGCGTGGCTTCCGCGGTATGACGCGGGAAGAGGTAATGAGCGAGGTCAAATCGGCTCTGGAAGATGCAGGACGATGCCCCCGTTGTTCTACTTTCCGCAGTTCGTAAACGCTGGGATCGTGGTATCAGTGCTGTAGTTGAGCGGGGCGAAACCCATCATATTCCGCCCTCCCACTGCCGCTACCATCCTGGCAAGGATAAGGGTCGCGATCATTCCAAAAGCTCGGAGATTTCGTCAATGAGGTGTGCGGCGCCGGCGATCGTCTCTTGCGCGTCGGTTATGGTCACGACGGCTTGCGGGCCGGCGCCGTAATCGGTGATCTCCTTGAACCTGTATGCCCGTCCCAGAAAGCGAGTGGCCGTGCGATCGACACGCGGATCGTCCTTCGCCATCCGGGCAAACAGGCTGCGCAGGCCGCTATGGCTTTTCGCGATCCGGCCGGTGCGCTCGGAGATCAGGGCCTGCGCCGCGTGAAACCCGGCCAGATAGGCGGCGCGCGCCGCCTCGTCGCTGTAGTGCATGACCTCCAGCATGGCGCGCGACTTCACGAGATACTCGCGCACCTTGTCGAGATGCTCCTGGGCTTCGGGCGTCACAGATCGATGCCCTCTCGGCGGATCTCGCGCATCAGCGAGGTCCGATCCTCATAGGCGCCTGCCCGGTGCGGCATCGTGTTGATAACGGCCCCAGTGTCATAGAGGATGTCGGTCTCTATCTCCACGAGCCGATCGACCTCCTCCCAGAAGCGGGCGATGTCCTTGATGAACACGGCGATGTCGTAATCCGAATCCCCGCGCGCATCGCCGCGGGCGCGCGAGCCGAACAGCACGACGCGCTCCAGCCGCTCGCCGTAAATCTCATCGAGCGCGGCGCGGAAGCGCTTGAGGATCGGATCGTCGGCGGGCCGCGGGGACATGGCAATTCTTCTTCTATCGATGTCCGTCCATATCACGGTCCCGCCTAAACCGCGAAGCCCGTCACGGGCGCTCGCAAGCCGCGGGCAAGGTCGGCAACCCGGCCATCTCGCGCAGCAGCGGATCGACGGCGGCGAAGTGGTCTTGCCAGGTGGCCGGGCGCCAGCCGGCGAGGCGGCAAAGTTGCGCCGCGCGGCGCGGCGAGTCCGGCTTTGCATAATCGAGGATGGCGGCGCGCCAGCCGGGACCATCGAGCGGGTCGAAATACTCCGGCACGGCGCCGCCGTTTTCGCGAAAAGCCGGGAGATCGCTGCACAAGACCGGCACGCCAAGCGCCAGCGCCTCTACCAGCGGCAGCCCGAACCCCTCGGCAAAGGACGGCAGCAGGAGGCCCCGTGCGCCGGCGATCAGGCGCGCCGCCGCGCTGTCCGGCAGACCGCCCTTCTCAAAGACGAGACCTTTCAGCGCCGGGCAGCGCTCCAACAGGTCGATCGCGGTCTCGGTCTCCCAGCCGCGCTGCCCGATCAGCACGAGCCGGGGTGCCGCATCGCCAAACTCGGCGGCGAGTTGCCGCCACAACAGCAGCAGCAACAGGTGGTTCTTGCGCGCCTCGATGGTGCCGACGCAGACAAAATAAGGGGCGTCAAGCGGCGGCGGCAGACCTGCCGGCGGGGCGGCAAGCTCGATCCCCAACGGGGCGACGACGATCGGGGGCGCGCGCCCGGCATACTCAAGCTGCGGCTGAAAGGCCGCGCGCGTCGCCGCCGAGTTGACGATCACCGCATCGGCGAGAGCGGCGGCGCTTTCGATCCGCCGGCGATGGTTGGCGGCCTGACCTGGCAGGGCGTATTCCGGATATTCCATCGGAATCAGGTCATGGATCAGGCAGACAAAGCGCGCGCCGGACCGCGCTTTGAAGCGCGCGAGCGCCCGCCGCCTTTCGAGATGATGGTGCGAGACGAGCAGATAGATCGGCGTGCCCCCGGCGCGGCGCAGGCGGGAGCGCAGCGTCCGCTCGCCGCTGAGCAGCGGCGCAAGACGCAGGCGCAACGCCAGACGCAGCGGCCGGGCCGGGTCGCGCGCGCCGCGCCAGACCGCCGCGATCGCTTTGATATAGGCGCGCGCCGTCCGGTCCGGCAACAGCCCGATCCGCCCCGCGGCAAACGCGACAAACGCGACCGGGAACTCAGTAGCGATCAGATGCTCGGCATAGGCCAGCTCGACCCGGTCGATGCCGGTCGGCGTGCCGCGCCGGGCGCGCGACAGGAGGCGCGACAGGTCAAAGAGGATCACGCGCGGCGGTGCTGCGAAATCCGGCCGGGACGCGGCAACAGGGGCTCTCCGCTCGGTTCTGTTGCCGGCTCAGGGCACGGCGCTGTTGACCACGATGCCGGTGACGATCGGGCCGGTCAGGGTATTGAGCAGGGTGAAGAATTTCTGCAACTCGTCGAGCTTGGCATTGGCCACGTAAATGATGTCGTTGTTCTGCATCGGAAAGCGTTGGGCGAGGAAATACGAGTCGGCGTGGCTCATGTCGAGGCGAAAGACGACCGGCGCGCCGCCGTCCGGCCCGGTGTGAAGCGAGGGCGCGTGCAGTGCGCGCAGCACCGCCGCCGGCTCGTAGCGAAAGAGAAAGACCCCGCCCGGGTCCGCGCGCTGATCCTCCAGACCGCCGGCCTGCGCCAGCGCCTGAACCAGGGTCATGCGGGCCGCATTGAACTTGATCTGGGCGTTCTTGCCGGTGGCGCCCAGAACCGAGAAGTGCTGGGGCGTGACGACCAGGGTCAAAACGTCGCCGGGCCAGCCGTAAATGTTCTCGGCCGGGTTGTCGACCAGCCGCTCCATCGGGATCGTCGCCGTGACCCCGTGGCGCGACAACCGGACAAAGATCTCATAGATCGGAGCCTTTGCCCCGCCGGCGGCAGCGATCAGATCGAGCAGCCGGTCGCCATTTGGCGACAGGGGGATACGGGCGCCGCTGACCACCTCGCCCGAGACGGTGACGGTGTAGTTGACGCTTTTGGGCACCGTCACGATGACTTGCGGCTGGATCGCCTTTCCGGCCAGACGCTGTTGGATGATGGTCTGGACCTCTTCGGCGGTGTGGCCGGCGACCGGCACGCGGCCGGCGTAGGGGATGGTGATGGCGCCGTCGCTTGCCACCACCTGCTCCGGGATCTCGACGCTGTGCGAGCCGGTGGTCAGACCCGCCGGCGCGGCGCCAAACAATCCGCCGGCAGCCGCCTCCCAGATCGTAACCGATACCGTATCACCGACGCCGATCCGGGGCGGAGGCGGCTTGCCATATCGCCGGAACGCCTCGTGGAAGCTCTGCTGCGGCCGCACGCTCAGGGCAGCGACGACGGCGGGCGAGATATTGACGACATCGTAGCGGCGGCGCGCATGCTCGATCTGCTGCCCGGTGATGGCCGAAGCGGTCGGCCCCGCGGTCGGCAATGACGAGCAGGCGGTCAAGGCAATCCCGGCAAGGCCGCTGAACAGGGGGGCGAATTTCATCAGCGCGAAGGAAAAGAAGGGTCTCAAGCCCGGCGCGCTCTTCTATCACCGCGCGCAGGGCAGGCAAAGCGCCGCCGGGCGGCGGCGGCGCGCTGCGGCCTTTTGTGCTATACGACCTGAAGCTGGGTAGCGATCACGCGCGCGGCATAGACGCCCATCCACCCGGCCGGGTCGAGCCATCCCTTTTCGTTGCGCGGTGGGCGGATGGCCCGGATATGGGCACTGGTGATCTCGGCGAGAGACCTGATCCGGCGCGGCGGATCAAACTCGGTCGACCAGAAGAACTGGGCGGCGCCGCCAACCTCGTGCTTGGCGACAAGGCAATTGGGTGCCCCGCCGACCCGGTTATACAATCCGACCGCCGAATAGTTTTCCTGATGGCTGACCATCATGATCCCTTCGGTGCCGGGAAAGGCGTATTTCATCGCCGAGAACCAGCGGCACAGCACCGCCAACTCGTCCTCGGTAAATTCGTATTTGCGGTTTGCCGCCACTGCCGCGCGCGGCGGGACCTTGGTCTCCCGCAGCGTCGGAGGAAAAGGTACAATGTTGGTTTTCCTGGACACTGGTCGACTCTGCCCCCAATCGCCCGGCCGCCGTTGCGGCAGCCGCAATCCCCAACCCCATGATGCCGGCACGCGGCCGCGACTCAGCACTCTTTCCGGTGGTTTCGGTAAACCGGAAAGGCGAGATTTTACCGACTACTTCTCGATCCAGGATCGATACAGCGCACGTCCCGACTTCGACTCGAAGAATACTATAGGGGGACGATTTCGAGTCAATCGAGCTGAAAGGCTCGGTGCGTTTTTCCTGATCGAGTGTGGTGATTCGGCCACAGTGGCAAATTGGCGACAGCTGTGAAACCTTCGGTTGTCGGTGGATTCTGATTTCGGCTGTCGCCCCGCCCGGCTAGGCTGCGGAATGCCGGAATTGCGAGGAGCCTGGCCATGTCCGATCCCCCGCCTTGGGCGCAGGAAGTCTCGGTCCTGACCTTTGATCTTTACGGCACCGTCGTCGATATGCAGGGGGGGCTGGTGCGGGCGGTGACGCCTTATCTGGCGGAGAAGGGTTGGAGCGGCCGGCCGCACGCGCTGGTGACGTGGTGGCGCCGGACGCATTTTGAGAATTCGATGATCGACGCGCTGATCCCGGGTGGCCACACCCCCTATCGCGAGATCGGCCGCCGGGCGCTCGATCACGTCCTGGCCCGCGCGCAGATCCCGCACGATCGCGCGGAGGTCGCGCACCTTGTCGCGGCGATCGAGAAACTCCAGCCGTTCCCCGAAGTGCCCGCCGCCCTGGCGCGGTTGCAGAGCCGCTACCGGCTCGCCATCCTTTCGAACGGCGATCCCGACATGCTCGAAAATGCCCGGCCCCATATCGGCTTTCCGTTTGAGCTTCTGCTGTCGGTAGCAGAGGCCGGCCATTTCAAGCCGCACCCGGCGACCTATCGCATGGCGGCGGCGCGGCTTGGGGTCGAGACCGGACAGGTGCTGCACATCGCCAACCACGCCTTTGACTGCGTCGGGGCCAAGGCCGCCGGTCTGCGCGCGGCCTTTGTCAACCGGCGGCAGCGGCCGTTCGAGGAGACGCCGCACCGGCCCGATGTCATCGCCGGGACCCTCACCGATCTCGCCGATCTTCTGGTCGGCGTCGCGCCGGGACCAGCAGGCTGAAAGCCGCGGCCGATCCGGGAAAACCGCCCGGCCCCCGGTCCGAGGCGCGCCCGCTCACGGCAACTCAGCGCGAGGATTGGCGATGTGCCAGTTCCATCGCCAGGTAGATCTCGATGACGCCTTCGCGCAGCACGGTCTCGTCCGGTTCGAGATAGCCCCACATCGCCTCGACACCGGCCTTGATCATCCCCGGCGTGATCTCGATCGGATCGCTCGAATCGGACTGCGGCTTTCTGTTCATCCCTCACCCTCGCTTGCAGGTCGATCATGTGTTGCGATGCGGTTGACCGGCGGCTGTGCTTCTGTTACTGGTGGCACCACCATGACGATCGAGCGCGACGAGCTGCGACTTAGGTGAACGGTGCCCCGCGGGCGCCAACCGGCTCGTCCCCGTTCCCGCACGGGAACTCTTCCGATGCTCGATAGCGCAGATGTCTCCGATCGATATCGTCCCTAGCCCCGCCCCACACGGCCGCCCTGCGGCACTGCCCGCGCTCTTTCTGCGACTTACCGCCGGCCGGCGTTGATGCACGCCGGCCGCGATCCCGTCACCCTTTTGACCGCGCCGCCCTTTCGCTTCCGGTCGCGGCGCCGCAGCAGGAGTTTGCGATGTCCGGCATGCCGATCCACAAATACCGTCCGTTTCCGCCCGTCGCTCTGCCCGACCGGCAGTGGCCTTCGCAGGTGCTCGACAAGGCGCCCCTTTGGTGCAGCGTCGATTTGCGCGACGGCAACCAGGCGCTGATCGAACCGATGGGACCGGAAAAAAAGCGCCGCCTCTTTGAGCAGTTGCTGAAGCTCGGCTTCAAGGAGATCGAGGTCGGCTTTCCCGCCGCCTCCGAGACCGATTTCGCCTTTTTGCGCGAGATCATCGAGGAGGACCTCATCCCCCCCGATGTGACCATCCAGGTGCTGACCCAGTCGCGCGCCGAGTTGATCGACCGGACCTTTGCGGCGATCCGCGGCACCCGGCGCGTCATCGTCCACCTCTACAACTCGACCTCCGAATTGCAGCGCCGCGTTGTCTTTGGTCTCGACAAGCAGGGCATCATCGACATCGCGACGACCGGGGCGCGACGGATCCGCGCGCGCGCGGCCGAGATGCCGGAGACCGAGATCGTCTACCAGTATTCGCCCGAGAGCTTCACCGGCACCGAACTCGACTTTGCCGTCGAGATCTGCGAGGCGGTGATGGATGTCTGGCGGCCGACCCCGCAGAAAAAGATGATCGTCAACCTGCCCGGCACGGTCGAGATGGCGACGGCGAACGTCCACGCCGACCAGATCGAGTGGTTCGCCCGGCGGATCAAGGATCGCGATGCGCTGGTTCTCAGCCTGCACCCGCACAACGATCGGGGCAGCGCGGTGGCCGCCACCGAACTCGCCCTGATGGCCGGGGCCGAGCGCGTCGAGGGCACGCTGTTTGGCAATGGCGAGCGCACCGGCAATGTCGATATCGTGACCTTGGCGCTCAACCTGTTCAGCCAGGGCGTCGATCCAGGCCTTGTCATCACCGACATCGACGAGGTGGTGCGCACCGCCGAATACTGCACGCAACTGCCGGTGCACCCCCGCCATCCCTATGCCGGCGAACTGGTGTTCACGGCATTTTCCGGCTCGCACCAGGACGCGATCAAGAAGGGGTTTGAGGCGCTGGCCAAACGCAATGACGAGTTGTGGGAAGTCCCCTATCTGCCGATTGACCCGAAGGATCTGGGGCGCAGCTACGAGGCGGTGATCCGGGTCAACAGCCAGTCCGGCAAGGGCGGCGTCGCCTATGTCCTGAAGGCCGATCACGGTCTCGATCTGCCGCGCGGTCTGCAGATCGAGTTCTCAAAGTGCGTCCAGGAGGTCGCCGACCGCACCGGCAAGGAATTGACCGGCGCGGCGCTGTGGTTGCTGTTTGAGGAGGCCTATCTGCGCGGCGAGGGCCTCGCGCTGGTCGATTACAGCCTCTATCCCGAGCCGGGCGCTCCCGAGCAGCGGCGCGTCGCCGCGACCATCCGGATCGGCGGTGCCGAGCGGCAGATCGAAGGCGTCGGCAACGGTCCGATCGCCGCCTTTGTCGATGCGCTGTCGCAGGGGTGCGGCATCGCTCTGACGCTCGCCGATTACCGCGAGCATGCTCTCGGCGGCGGCGCCGATGCGCGAGCGACCGCCTATGTCCAGGTCAAGACCGGCTCCGGACCCCAATCCGGGGGCGGCGAAGCGGGGGTGTGGGGTGTTGGCATCGATGCCAACATTATCACCGCCTCGCTGAAGG
>JBOHMF010000203.1:0-7731 GCA_050730055.1 Allostellaceae bacterium | reverse complement strand
TCACCGCATGGCTGACCGCGCCCAACAGGCGGACGCGGTCGGCGACCCCGAGTTGCCGGCTCAACTGCTCAAGCCGGCCGCGCTCGGGTCCCGTGCCGACAATCAGAAGATCAAACTCCGTCAGATCGGGCAGGGCCGCGATCACGCGGTGGTGTCCCTTGGGCTCGACCAGATGGCCGACGCTGAGCAGGGCGGGGCGCGACAGTCCGAGCGACTGGCGCGCCGTGTCCCGGTCATCCGGACGGAACAGCGCGAGATCGACCCCGTTGCGCAGGACTTCGACCCGTTCGGCCGCAACCCCGAGATCGACCATCGCCTCTTTCAAGGCCCTGCTGACGGCGATCAGACCGGCCGCCCGGGCGAGTGCCCAGCGGATCATCCGGCGCGGCAGAAGATAGCGCGGGATCACATTCACATCGCTGCCGCGGGCGGTGATGACGACCGGGCACCCGAGCCGTTGTCCGATCCACACCGCGGCGACACCGTCCGGGTAGAGATAGTGGGCATCGATCAGGTCAAACCCAGCCCCTTGCGCGGCGAGCCGGCGGACAAAACCAAAGAGGCTCGCCGCCATCAGGATCGGACTTGCCGACATGCCAACGCGCGGGATCACGGCAAAGCGCGGATGATAAACGGTCATCCCGTGACGCTCTTCGCGAGGGGCGATGCGGGCATATCGGCCCCACCGGCGGAAGAGCGGGACATGCGCGGGAAAGTATGGCACCGGCGCCACGGCGACACTCTTCGCCGCGCCGCTCGCGACGAGGTGGCGCAACCGGTTCTCGACAAAAATGCCGTGGTTCGGCTGCTCGTTATTGGGAAACAATGTCGAAAAGGTGAGGAGCCGCAACGGTATTGGAGCCGCGTGACGCCGCGCCTCCATGTCCCGCCATGGGGCCTCGATCGACATCAGAAATTCTCTTGTATCCTGTAGACGGCGTTATCCATCGGGGCAGGAATCGTGGACTGCTCCTGGTGCTTTGGCAACGTTATGAAAGCCCCTCGACCAAAACCGGCCCATCTTCATTCTATGCCGAATTCTGTATTGGATCAAATACCATCTTGAACTTCCTCACCCGGGCGGCTTGAATTGCCCAATCGGGTTCTATTGCGTCGATCACCGCAAGATCATGCCCAAAATCGGCCCAAAATCGGCCCAAAATCGGATTGACGCGATATGCAGAGGTTTCTCGTTCACACCGGCGCCCACAGCACCTCCTCGATGTCCGCAGCGCCGGTCAAAAGCATCACAAGACGGTCAAAGCCGAGCGCGATGCCCGAGGCTTCCGGCATTCCGTGAGCGAGCGCGGCGAGAAAATCCTCGTCGATCGGGTAGGTTTCGCCAGTGAGCGCCTGTTTTCTCGCCTGGTCGGCGACAAAACGGCGGCGCTGCTCGGCGGCGTCGGTCAGTTCGCCAAAGGCGTTGGCGAGCTCGAGACCACCGACATAAACCTCAAAGCGCTCGGCGACGCGCGGGTCGGTCGGACTCCGCCGCGCCAGCGCCGCCATTGACAAGGGGTAATCGTAAAGGATCGTCGGCGCGCCGATCCCGAGATGCGGCTCGATCCGGTCGAGAAAGAGGCGGAAATAGAGCGCTTCCCAATCGTCCCCCCGGTGCGGTGCAAGGCCGAGCGGGGCGGCGGCTTTGACGAGCCGCTCCAGACACGGAGAAAGCGGATCGGGAGCGGTCTCCAAGATATTGATATTACAAAACTCCTTGAAGGCTTCGGCGACGCTCAGCCAGTGCCACGCGGCGCGCGCATCGGCGTGCCGGCTGCGCCACGTGAGACGGGTGGCGCCCGTCGCCTGCTGGCAGGCTGCGACGAGGGCCCGGCATTCCTCGGCGAGATCGCGCCAGGAGGCGCCGGCGCGATACCATTCGAGCAGCGAGAATTCGGGATGATGGGCGGGGCCGCGCTCGCCGTCGCGAAAGACATGCGCGAGCTGCCAGATCCGCGGCAGACCGGCGACGAGCAGCTTCTTCATCGCGAATTCGGGTGAGGTGTGGAGATAGCGCCGCGCCGGTGCGGTCAGATCCGGATCATGCCATTCGGTCGCAAACGCGCGCAGATGCGGTTCGAGACCGGGGCTCACCTGCAAGGCCGGGGTATCGACCTCGACAAAATCGCGCGCGGCAAAGAAACTGCGCACCGCGGCGAGGGTTCGCCCGCGCTGTTCGAGCCGCTCACGCCGCGCCGCAAAGCGTTCCGCCCGCCACCATGACGCCATGCCTCTTCTCCCGCCTTGTTCGCGCGCCCAGCGATGCTACCTTCGGAGAGCGGCCGCACCGCGACCATATTTCTGCGAGATTGCACCCCATGAAGATCAATGCCATCGATTTGAAGCCGGGCAATGTCCTCGAACATCAGGGCAAGCTCTGGCTGGTCTTGAAGCGCGAACTGGTCCAGCCCGGCAAGGGCGGCGCCTTCGCCCAGGTCGAGTTGCGCGACCTGCGCGCCGGAACCAAGCTCAACGAGCGCTTCCGCACCCAGGAAACGGTCGAGCGCGTCCGCCTCGACGAGCAGGAGATGCAGTTTCTCTACATGGAAAACGGCCAGGCGACCTTTATGGACAGCGAGACCTACGAGCAGGTCGCGGTGCTGCGCGAGACGATTGGCGACCCCGCCGATTTCTTGAGCGAGGGCATGATCTGCAACGTCATGCTCTATGAAGGCCAGGCGCTGTCGGTGGATCTGCCGCCCAGCGTCGTCATGCAGGTCGTCGAGGCCGATCCGGTAGTGCGCGGCCAGACCGCCTCCTCCTCCTACAAGCCGGGCCGGCTCGAAAACGGGCGCCGCGTGATGATTCCGCCGCATATCGAGGCCGGCACCCGCATCGTCGTCTCGACCGCCGACGGCAGTTATGTCGAGCGGGCCAAGGATTGAGCACCGGGGACCTGGCGAATGATCATCCGCTCCGCCGTCGTCACCGTGATGGCCAACGCCGCGTTGAAGGCGGCGCGGGGACTCCTGCGCGATTTTGGCGAGGTCGAGCAGTTGCAGGTCTCGGTCAAGGGGCCGGGCGACTTTGTCTCGACCGCTGATCTGAAGGCCGAGCGCACCTTGAAGACCGAGTTGGCGCGGGGGCGTCCGGGCTGGGGCCTGCTGTTTGAGGAAAGCGGCGCGGCGCCGGGAACCGACCCGCGCCACCGCTGGATCGTCGATCCGCTCGACGGCACCACCAATTTTCTTCACGGCATCCCCTATTTCGCGATCTCGATCGCGGCCGAGCGCGATGGCGAGATCATCGCCGGTCTCGTCTACGAGCCGGTGCGCGACGAGATGTACTGGGCCGAAAAGGGGACGGGCGCCTATGTCAACGACCGGCGCCTTCGGGTTTCGGCGCGCCGCCGGCTCGCCGATGCGCTCTTCGCCAGCGGCATGCCGCCCGCCGCGCGCGAGGCGCTGCCCGCCCAGCTCGCCGCGCTCGCGGCCGTCCGCGAGGCAAGCGCCGGGGTCCGGCGTCTGGGATCGGCGGCGCTCGATCTTGCCTATGTCGCGGCCGGGCGGCTCGACGGGTTCTGGGCATTCGGCCTTTCGCCATGGGATATCGCGGCCGGGATCCTGCTGGTGCGCGAGGCCGGCGGCTATGTCAGCGATCTCTCCGGCGGCCCCGAGATGATGGAGAAAGGCGAGATTCTGGCGGCCAACGATCATCTTCATCTGCCGCTTGGGGCGCTCTTGAAGGAGCCGCTGCGCCTCGACCCGGTGCGCTTGTCGCCGGCGCGGCGCATGCGCTAGTTTTGCCGGGCCGGCATGCCCGGCTGTGTTCGAGGAAGTGGGGTTCGGCATGTCCATCACGCTTGCCCGGGTGTCGCCCGGAACGGGTCAGGCGTGACCCCGCATCCCCTTTCCGCCAGCCCCGGTGTTTTGCAATGAGCCGCTCGCGCCGGTTTGTCGTCCGCATGATCGTCTTTCTCGTGCTGGTCGCCGCCCTCGCGGCGGCGCTCGGACCCGCGCTGGTGCACTATTTTCTCGGCAACCCTGCGGTCAACGGCGTCATTTTTGGCGTGCTCATCGCCGGCATCGCCTACATCTTTCGCCAGGTTCTGCTGCTCGATCCCGAGGTGCAATGGATCGAGAGCTTTCGTCGCAACGGCGCCGCAGACCGGCCGCCACCGCGACTTCTCGGACCGATGGCGCGCATGCTCGGAGGGCAGCCAGGCGGTCTTGTCAGCCTGTCGCCGAGTTCGCTGCAAACCCTCTTGGACGGCATCTCGTCGCGCCTCAACGAAGCGCGCGAGACCTCGCGCTACCTGATCGGGGTGCTGGTATTTCTCGGACTCTTGGGAACGTTTTACGGTCTCCTCGAAACCGTGAGCTCGGTTGGCGGCGTGCTGGGCGGTCTCGGTCTCGGAGGCGATCCGGCGCACGCCCTCGCCGCTCTCAAATCGGGGCTGAAGTCGCCCCTTGCCGGGATGAGCACCGCGTTCAGCGCCTCGCTGTTCGGGCTGGCCGGCAGCCTTGTCCTGGGCTTTCTCGATCTGCAGGCGGGGCAGGCGCAGAACCGGTTTTACAACGAGCTTGAGGAATGGCTGTCGGCCCGCACCCGGCTGTCGAGCGGGGCGCTCGCCGACAGCGGCGACGGCACGGTGCCGGCCCATATCGAGGCCCTCTTGGAACAGACCGCGGACAGTCTCGACCACTTGCAGCGCATCCTCGCCAAGAGCGAGGAAAGCCGGATCGCCGCCAACATCCCCCTCACCGGTTTGACCGATCGGCTCGGGGTCCTTGGCGAACAGATGAAGGCAAGCCAGATCCTGATGTTGCGGCTGGCCGAGAACCAGCTCGACTTGAAGCCCGCGCTCAACCGGCTCGCCGGCGCCGCCGAGAATGCGTTTGGGCAGGATGATGCCGTGCGCGCGCATCTGCGCAACCTCGAGGCCTTTGTCGCCCGCCTCAGCGAGGATCTGGCGCGGGGCCGCGAGCAGAGCGTCCAGGCCCTGCGCAACGAAATCCGCATCCTCGCCCGCACGATCGCCACGCTCGCCGAAGAAACCGGGCGCTGATCCGGGAGTTTTTCTTCCCATGCCCTTGCAGTCGCGAAATCCCCGGCGTTCCAGCATCGACATCTGGCCCGGATTTGTCGATGCCCTGTCGCAATTGTTGATGATCATCATATTTCTTTTACTGATATTTACGGTAGGCCAGTTCTATCTTTCCGACGCTTTGTCCGGGCGCGATCAGGCCCTCAAGAAATTGCAGCGCCAGATCGACAATCTTGCCGATCTCCTGGCGCTCGAACGGCAGAGCAACAGCGCGCTGCGCCATCAGGCCGCGGCCGCCGCGGCGCAGCTTGCAGCGACGCTCGCCGAGCGCGACCGGCTGAAGGCGCAGGCCGCCGCCTTGACCGTTCGCACCAAAACGGCCGAAGCGGCCCTTGCCGGCGAGAAAGGGATCAGCAGCAAGGCCCTTGCCCAGGTCGCGCTCCTCAACCAGCAGATCGCCGCGCTGCGCGACCAGCTGTCGCAGATCGCCGCCGCGCTCGATATCGCCAATACCAAGGTCAAGCAGCAACAGACCCAGATTGTCGATCTTGGCAAGCGGCTCAATCTCGCGCTGGCGAATAAGGTCCAGGAGCTCGCCCGTTATCGTTCCGAGTTTTTTGGCCAGTTGCGCCAGATCCTCGGCAACCGCCCGGATATCCGCATCGTCGGAGACCGGTTTGTGTTCCAGTCCGAGGTGCTGTTCGCGCCGGGCAGCGCCGAGCTGACCGACTCGGCAAAAAAGGAGCTCGAACAGGTGTTCACGGCGCTCAAACAGATCGCCACCAAGATCCCGCCCGATCTCAAATGGATCTTGCAGGTGGACGGCTTTACCGACAGCCGGCCGATCCACACCGCGCAGTTCCCGTCAAACTGGGAATTGTCGGCGGCACGGGCGATCTCGGTCGTCCGTTTCGCCATCGCTCAGGGCATTCCGCCGCAGCGGGTGTCGGCCGAGGGTTTTGGCGACAAGCAGCCGATCGCCCTCGGCAACACCCCCGCCGCCTATCGCCTCAACCGCCGCATCGAGCTGAAGCTCACCGAGCGCTGACCATGGCGGGGGCGATCCGAGCACCATTCCGGCAGGCCAGGCGGCACCGCCGGCAAGAGCCGCTCTTGTCATCCTCGCTCGACGACCCGCCGATCCGCCCGGAAGTGGCAGAAATCGCACCGACGCACGCGCCGGAGACCGAGGCTGCTCCCACAACCGCAGGGCGGCGCGCCGAGCGGCGGCTGCGCGACAGCGAGCTGTACCTGCTCGGTCTCGCGCTCGCTATCGGCGTCATCGCCGGCTTTTCCGACATCGCCATCAGGGCCCTCAATTGGCTGGTCCGATGGATCGCCTATGGGCTGCCGCCCGGGGCCCATCTGTCGAGCGCGACCGGTATCCCGTCATGGCGGCTGGCGCTGATGCCGATTGTCGGCGGCCTCCTGGTCGGCACCATCGCGACCTTGCTGCGACGCTGGCGCCCGCGCGAGGTCATCGATGCGATCGAGGCGAACGCGCTGTTTGGCGGCCGCATGTCGGTCGGCGACAGCATCGGCCTCGTCGGCGTGACGATCCTGTCGGGTGGGTTTGGCGCCTCGGTCGGGCTCGAAGCGGCCTATACGCAGATGGGTTCGGCGCTCGCCTCGCGCCTTGCGCGCAAGCTCGGCTTGCGCCGCGACGACGTGCGCATGCTGGTGGGCTGCGGCGCTGCCGGCGCGATCGGCGCCGCCTTCAACGCCCCGCTCGCCGGCGCCTTTTATGCCTTTGAGCTGATCATCGGCAGCTATACGTTGCAGGCGCTGGCGCCGGTCGGTCTCGCCGCGCTGACCGGGGTTCTGGTGGTGCGCGCGGTCCTCGGCTCCGAGCCGATCTTTGTCGTCTGGCACCCCGTCACCCTGTCCGCTCCCGATTACGCCGCCTTTTTCGGCCTTGGCATCGCTTCGGCGCTGCTCGGCATCGTGGTCATGAAGGGAGTGACCTCGACCGAGGCGCTGTTCCGCTCGCAGGCGGTGCCGCGCTGGGTGCGGCCGGCCTCGGGCGGGGTCTTGCTGGGCCTCACCGCACTCGCCTTTCCCGAGGTCCTTGGCAGCGGTCACGGCGGCATCATCCATCTTCTGCATTCCGGCTTTCCGCTGGGATTTCTTGGCGGGCTCCTGGTCGCCCGGATCATCGGCTCGGCGGTCTCGATCGGCGCCGGTTTTCGCGGCGGCATGTTCAGCGCTTCGCTGTTTATCGGGGCGCTCTTTGGCAGCGTTGTCGGTCTCGGGCTGGTGCAACTCGACCCCCATCTTGCGGTCGATCCCGTCGTCTATGCGCTGGTCGGGATGGGATCGGTCGCCGCCGCGATCGTCGGTGCGCCGGTGGCGATGATCATGCTGGTGCTGGAGACAACCGGCGATTTCTCGGTCACGATCGGGGTCATGATCGGGGTCGTGACCGCCGCTTTTGTCACGCGGTACTGGTTTGGCTATTCGTTTGCGACCTGGCGTTTTCACCTGCGCGGGATGCAGATCCGCAGCCCCGAGGATGTCGGCTGGGTCGACGAACTGCTGATCGGCCCGATGATGCGGCGCGACCCGCCGGTGATCGCCGCCAACCTGTCGCTCGACGAATTGCGGCGGCGCTTTCCGGCCGGCAGCACCCGGCTGGTTTTTGTCGTCGATGAAGGGGGTCGGCTGTCCGGCATCATCGACCCGGTGGAAGCAAGCGCACCGGGAAACAGCGGTGCGGACAGGACGGTGACCAGTCTGTTGTCCGC
>JBOHMF010000202.1:0-7750 GCA_050730055.1 Allostellaceae bacterium | reverse complement strand
GTTTCATTTCCGTCCGGCGCTGATCGAGTTCTCGCGCCGGGTGCTGGCCGGCTATTTGCGGGTCAATCGGCTGTTCGCGCAGGCGTTGGCGCCGCTCTTGCGGGCGGAGGATCTGATCTGGGTGCAAGACTACCACCTGATCCCGCTCGCCGCCGAGTTGCGCCGCGCCGATCGGCGGCAGCCGATCGGCTTTTTTTTGCACACGCCCTTTCCGTCCGCCGATCTCCTGCGGGTGCTGCCAAACCATGCCGAGATCGCGCGCATGCTGTGCGCATACGACCTCGTCGGATTTCAGACGGAAGCGGACCTCTTCGCCTTCCGCGACTATCTCTTGCGCTGGGCCGGAGCGGCCGATCTCGGACCCGGTGCCGTGCGCGCCTTTGGCCGGGTCGTCGAGACCCGCGCCTTCCCGATCGGCATTGATGTCGAGGCGGTGCGGGGGCAAGCCGAGGCGGCGGAGGAAAGCCGCCATATGCGCCGGCTGCGCCAGAGCATCGGCGAGCGGGCCTTGATGATCGGGGTCGATCGGCTCGATTATTCCAAGGGGCTGCACGCCCGATTCGAGTGCTACCGGCGGCTGCTCGACACCTATCCCGAGGCGCGCGGCCGCATCGTGTTCATGCAGATCGCCCCACCCTCGCGCTCGGAAGTTCCGGAGTATCAAACCATTCGCAAGAGCCTGGAGACCGCGGCCGGCGCCACCAACAGCCGCTATGGGGAGTATGACTGGACGCCGCTGCGCTACATCAATAAGAGCTTTCATCACCGGGTCCTGACCGGGTTTTTCCGGGCGAGCCGGATCGGCCTGGTGACCCCGTTGCGCGACGGCATGAACCTAGTGGCCAAGGAGTACGTCGCCTCGCAGCGGCCCGAGGACCCGGGGGTGCTGGTATTGTCGTGCTTTGCCGGTGCTGCCTATGAGTTGGCCGAGGCCATCATCGTCAATCCCTATGATATCGAGGGCATGGCCGAGGCGATCCGCCACGGACTGGCGATGCCGCAGGACGAGCGCAAGGAGCGATGGAGCGCGATGATGCGGGTCTTGCAGCGCAACGACATCACCCGCTGGCGCGAGAGCTTTGTCGGCGCTCTCGCCGGCGCTGCGGCGGCGTGATGGCGCAGAGCACGACCTGGCTGGTCGGCGATATCGGCGCGACCAATGCCCGCTTTGGCCTGATGTCGCCGGAGCGCGCGCTCCTGCACCACCGCACCTTCGCCTGCGAGGATCATGCGACGATCGCGGATGCGCTCACTCTTTATCTCGGCGCGCGCGAGGGGTTGCCGATGCCGCGCCGGGGCGCCCTCGCGATCGCCTCGGCGATCACCGGCGACCGGGTGGCGATGACCAATCACCCGTGGAGCTTTTCCGTTTCGGCTCTGCGCGCCCAGCTCGGTTTTGAGCACCTCGAAGTCATCAACGACTTCACCGCGGTGGCCCTGGCCTTGCCCTATCTCGGCGAGGGGGACCGTCTTGCGGTCGGCGGCGGCAGCCCGGTGGCCGGCGCGCCCCTGGGCGTGATCGGTGCGGGATCGGGTCTCGGCGTCTCGGGTCTCGTGCCGGCCGGCGAGCGCTGGATCGCGTTGACCGGGGAGGGTGGGCACGCGACGATGGCGCCGGCCGACGCGCGGGAGAGTGCCGTCCTCGCCCATCTGCGCGGACGGCTCGACCACGTCTCCGCCGAGCGGCTCCTGTCCGGCCCCGGTCTTGTCAACCTCTACAACAGCCTGTGCGCACTCGACGGGGTTCCCGCGCGCGGCTACACCGCGGCCGAGATCACCGACCCGGTGACGGCCGCCGCCGATCCGCGCTGCCGCGAGAGTATCCGGATGTTCTGCGCCATGCTCGGAATGATGGCCGGCAATCTGGCGCTGACGCTCGGTGCGCGCGGCGGGGTCCATATCGCCGGCGGCATCGTGCCGCGCCTTGGCCGCGGCTTTGCCGAATCGCCGTTTCGCGAGCGCTTTGAGGCAAAAGGCCGCATGCGCCCCTATCTCGCCGCAATCCCGACCTATGTGATTACTCATCCGTTTCCGGCGTTTGTCGGGTGTGCCACTCTGCTCGCTGCGTGACGGCGGGCATGGAACGGAAAGGAGCCGATGCCGTTTGCCAGTGGCAACCGGGGCCGGATTGTTCTGCAGTGTTGTATTTCTTTGGCGATTGCGATAATATTATGAAATATTCTGTTCTCTCGCAGGTGTGAAGTTTGGGATCGGGAATGCCGGGGAACGACCATAGGCCAAAGCCGCGAGCGGGTTTGGCTGGGGACGCGGTTGGGAGCGATCTTACGCTTGCCGAGTTGGCCCGCCTCGCCGCCGAGGAAGGCAAAGCCAGCGGTCTGTCCGACGAAGACGGGGAAGCCCTGATCGACCGCCTGATCGCCAAATACCGCAGCCTTGTCGGGCGTAAATCCGGGAGCTGATCCAGTATCCAGTACAGGTCTCCCGCTGCCGGTGGCCTTATCAAATCCGTACGTTATGCTGGGCTCGGACCCGCTCCGGGCCTTTACGATTCTTAAAGAAATGTTCCCGCCGGCCAGCCTCGGAGCGGCAGAAAACCTCAAAATAATCTCCTGATATACCAGGATGATTTGAAGCGATAAGTCCGGCGAATGGCTCGACCAGAACTTCGCCATTTGATACAAGAGAAAACTGCAACTCTAACGATCAGATCGATCGGCGAGCGGGAACTTGCTGCACTTTCGCTTCAGTCGCCGCGCTGAGACCGACCTGGGAAAGATCGCCGATTTCATTGCCCGGGCGAACCCGGAGCGGGCGGTGTCGTTTCTCGGCGAACTGCGGCTGCATTGTCGGAAACTGACCGCGTTTCCTGAATCGGCGCCGCTGCGCCCGGATCTCGGCGACGGCGTGCGGCTGAAAGTCTATCGCAGCTATCTGATCCTCTATGTTCTGCACGCCGATGCCCTGGAAATCCGCCGGGTCGTGCACGGAGCGCAAAACCCCACCGCGCGCGCCGCCATAGCTTTGACCGCGTGCCGCGGCCGGTTGTAAGCTCGTCCCCTCACGGGGCTGCCGAGGGTTTGATGAACGCAGATGTCGGGAAGGCGGTTGCAGCCGGCGCGGCGGCGCGCCGGGCGATCCGCGCGGGCGAGGTTACGGGGCCGACTGCGGGCCTCACGCCGGGCAATGTGCAGGCCAACCTTGTCGTGCTGCCGCGGGAGCTGGCGCATGATTTTCTGCGCTTCGCCCAAGCCAACCCCAAGCCCTGTCCGGTGCTCGCGGTCTCGGAGCCGGGCGATCCGCGCCTGCCGAGCCTTGGCGCCGATCTCGATATCCGCACCGATCTGCCGCGCTACCGCATCTGGCGCCGCGGCGAACTGGTCGGCGAGCCGACCGATGTGCGCGCAGTGTGGCGCGACGATCTCGTCACCTTTGCGCTCGGCTGCTCGTTCTCGTTTGAGACGGCGCTCATCGAGGACGGGATCGAACTGCGCCACATCACCTGCGAGTCGAATGTCTCGATGTACCGCACCAACATCCCGTGCGTGCCGGTCGGACCGTTCCACGGTCCGCTGGTCGTCTCGATGCGGCCGTTAAAGCCGCGCGAGGCCATTCGCGCCGTCCAGATCACCTCGCGTTTTCCGGCCGTGCACGGCGCCCCGGTTCATCTCGGCTTGCCCGAGGCGATCGGGATTCGCGATCTCGCCCACCCCGATTACGGCGACGCGGTGCCGATCCATGCCGACGAATTGCCGGTGTTCTGGGCGTGCGGGGTGACGCCGCAGGCGGTCATCGCCGAGGTCAGACCGGAATTCTGCATCACCCACGCGCCCGGCGCGATGCTTGTCACCGATCTGCGCAACGCGCAGCTCGCCAGCCTCTAGATGCGGCGATGACGGGTCCGGGCGACCCGCAGGGGCGCGTCGCCGCCCTTGAACGCCTGATCCAGGCCGAGGTCGGACGCAACATGACGGCCCTGTTCGCGGCGGCGCAGGGCGGCCTTCTTGGTGCCGCCACGGCCGTGGCGGCGCTGCGCAGCGGCGGGATCGGGGTCATCACCGGCTTCTACGTGCCGCGCGGCACGCCTCCGGCGGCCGAAACCGATGGGCCGATCGGCGCCGCCCTGCTGATCAAGGCGCTCACCGCTATCGGTCTTTCCTGCCGCCTCGCGACCGATGAGGCTTGCCGCAACGCCTGCGCGGCGGCGCTCGCCGGAGCCGGCGCCGCCGCTGTGCCAATCGACGCCGCCCGCCCCGGCGCCGCGCTCGACGACATCATCGCGCGCTGGCGGGGAGCGGGGATCGTGCTCGCACTCGCGATCGAGCGTTGCGGCCGGAGCGCCGACGGCGCCCCGCGCAACATGCGCGGCGAGGATATTTCCGCCCATACCGCCGCGCTTGATGAGCTTTTTCTGGCCGGACCGTGGGACACCATCGCCATCGGTGACGGCGGCAACGAGATCGGCATGGGCGCGCTGCCGCCGGACCTCATCGCCCGCCACGTCGATCACGGCGCGCGCATCGCCTGCGTGACGCCGACGCATCATCTGATTGTCGCCGGCGTCTCAAACTGGGGCGCCTATGCGCTCCTCGCTGCGCTTGCCGTGCTGCGCGCCGACTGGCGCGAGCGGCTCCTCGCCTGCCTCGACCCGGAGGTGGACCGCGCCATTCTCAAAGCCGCGGTCGAGCAGGGGCCGGCCGTCGATGGCGTGTCGCGCCGCCGGACCTTGACCGTCGATAATCTCGATCTCGCCGTTCATCACAAAAAGCTGCGCGCGCTGCGTGCCCTGGTCGAGGCTGGCCATGGCTTATGACGAGTTCATTTTCGAGAGTTATCGCTACGATCCTGCGGTCGCGATGCTGTTGCTCTCCTACCGTTTTTCTGGCGGTCCGCGTTTTGAGGAACGGATTGATTTCGATTTCCCGGTGCGAACGTTGTCCTTGACTGAGCGCGAGATCCTCGACCGCCTGTTTCGCCTGATATTTCTGTTTGCCGGGGTCAGCTATTACAAGACGTTCATCCCCCGCACCCTGCGTTGCGACGCCTTTGCCCTGGATGCGGAGACGGCCGGATTTGTCCACCGCTTCTACGAGCACGGTCTTGGCGAATTCGCCTACCGCAACGGGATCTCGCTGAAGGACCATTTCGCGATCCGCACCGCGCCGTGCCCGGCGCCTCTACCAGTGGAGACCGCCTTGCCGCGCCGGACCCTGGTTCCGGTCGGCGGCGGCAAGGACTCGATCGTCACCCTCGAATGCCTGCGTCGCGCCGGCGAGCCGCTGGCGCTGTTTGCGCTCGGAGACACCGAGCCGATCCGCGCGACGATCGCGGTCGCCAATCTGCCCCATATCCGCGTTCTGCGCCGCCTCGACCCGCAACTTTTCGCGCTCAATGAACAGGGCGCGCGCAACGGCCATGTCCCGATTACCGGCATTCTGAGCGCCATCGCGCTTGCCGCCGCAGTCCTCCATGGTGGCGATGCCGTTGCCATGTCGAACGAGCATTCGGCAAGCGCCCCAAACCTCGTCGCCGATGGCGTCGCGGTCAATCATCAATACAGCAAGTCCCTGGCCTTCGAGACTGATCTTGCCGATCATCTCGCCCGCCATGTCTCGCCAAACCTTGTCTATTTCTCGTTTCTGCGCCCGCTGTCGGAGATCGAGATTGCCCGCCGCTTTGCCCGGTGCCCGGCCTATTTTGGCGTGTTCCGCAGTTGCAACACGGCGTTCCGGCAGGATGTCGCGGCGCGCGGCCGGCAGTGGTGCGGCAACTGCCCGAAATGCCGCTTTGTCTTTCTCGCGCTGGCGCCGTTTGTGGCAAAGCCGGGTCTCGTCGCGATCTTTGGCCGGGACCTGCTCGATGATGCGGATCAGACCGAGGGCTTTGCCGAATTGTGCGGTCTCGCCCGGCACAAACCCTTTGAGTGCGTCGGCGAAGTGACCGAGAGCGCCGCAGCGCTCGCCCATCTCGCCGACGACCTCGCCTGGCAGAGCGGCGCCGTGGTGCGGCGGCTCCGGGAACGTCATCCGGCGCTGCGGCAGAGCGACGGCGCGGTCTGGCGGCAACTCTTGGCGACGCGGCACCCGCACCGGCTGCCCGCGCGCTATCGGGCACTGCTCGATGCGTGCGGCTGACCTTGCCGGGCGCCGCGTCGCGATCTGGGGCCTCGGCCGCGAGGGTCGGGCGGCGATCGGCTTTCTGCGCTCCCGGCTTCCGGGTTTGCCGCTCACACTTCTCGACGAGGCGGCCGACGCAACGCCGCCGCCCGAGATTGGCGACGCCGTCTGCGCCTTTGGCGACGAGGAGATCGCCCGCGCCCTTGTTGGCATCGCTGTGATCGTCAAGTCGCCGGGGGTCAGCCTCTATCATCCGCTGGTCAAAGCCGCCCGTGCACGCGACACCGTCGTCACCTCGCTCCTCAACCTGTGGTTTGCCGAGAAACCGGCCCTGACCACGATCTGCGTGACCGGGACCAAGGGCAAGAGCACGACGGCGGCACTCTGCGCCCATATCCTCAACGGTCTCGGCCGCCGCGCCGCGCTGGCCGGCAATATCGGCGTGCCGATCAGCGCGATCGACCTGAACAAGGCCGACTCTGCGGTCATCGAGGTGTCGAGCTATCAGGCCGCCGATTTTGCCGAACAGTGCAATATCGCGGTGCTGACCTCGCTGTTTCCCGAGCATCTCGACTGGCACGGCTCGGCCGAGCGCTATTTCCGCGACAAGCTGAACCTGATCGCGCACGGCCGGCGCACGGTCGTCAACCGCGACAGCGCCGCGGCGGTCGCCCATCTCCTCGGGGCAATGCCGGCGGGGACGGTCCTCTTCAACGATTCGTCCGGCCTCCATTGCCGGGACGGCGCGGTCTTTGCCGGCAGTGAACGGATCGGCACGGTCGGGAACCCCTATCTCGCGCGCCCGCACAACCTGTCAAACCTCGCGGCGGCGCTGAGCGTCGTGCGGCTCCTGGGCCTCGATGCCAGGGCCGGTCTTGCCGCCGCCGCGAGCTTTCGCCCGCTGCCGCACCGGCAGCAGGAACTGGGCGAGCGGGATGGCGTGCTGTTTGTCGATGACAGCATCTCGACGACACCGGAATCGGGGCTCGCCGCGCTCGCCGTCTATGCCGGCCGGCCGATCACGGTCATTGTCGGCGGCTACGATCGCGGCATCGATTATGAGAAGCTGGTCGCCGCGCTGGCCGGCGGAGCGGCCGCGGCGGTCGTCTGCCTCGGCGCGAGCGGCGCGCGCATCCACGCGGCGCTGCGCGAGCGGTGCGCTTTTGGTGCCGCGCTGTGCCTCGTCCCCGCGATGGCGGAGGCGGTGGCCGCGGCGCGCCGGCTGACCCCGCCGGGCGGCGTCATTCTGCTGTCGCCGGCAGCGCCGAGCTATGGCCAGTACCACGACTTTATCGAGCGCGGCCGCGATTTTGCCGCCAAGGCCGGGTTTCAGCAGCCGTGAAGCGAGGGATTGCCCTCCTCGCCAGCGTGGCCGTCGCCGGCGGGTTTCTCGCCGCCTGCGCACCCACCTCGATCCTTTTGGAAGGCGATGCAAAATCGGCGACGGTCGCCTATGGCGGCGATCTCGCCAAGGCAACCGCGGTCGCCGCGCATCATTGCGCCGCTTATGAGCGCACGCCCCACTTTCTGATGGCGGATATCGATACCGCCTATTTTTCCTGCGTGAAGCCGTGAGCCGGGCAGCCGCGTTTTTGCCTCGGTGAACAGCGCAACCGATACCGCGGCGGCCGCGGCACGCAGGCGCCTCCCGCTTGGTCGTCTGGCCCTTCTGTGGC
>JBOHMF010000201.1:0-7794 GCA_050730055.1 Allostellaceae bacterium | reverse complement strand
GTCCCTCGATGATGCTTGGGGCCGACCCGTTTGGACCCCGTGATCACACCATCACTCTGAGGGACAGCCGCCCCGCCAGGTACTCCTGGCGTAGGCCCATTACGGCATCTAATTAAAGAAGGAAGGGCCGATTAAGGAAAAGGCCGGGTCCGAGGGGGGATGCAGACACAAAAAATCCGGCCGGCGGTGCCGCTGAGAGGCACTGCCGACCGGGCGAGGCGTCGCCGGCTATTATTGTGCAACCCTAGAGGTTGCCGTTGACTGCCGCGAAGGTGCTGCTGAGACTGGTGCCGACCGATTTCATGATGGCTACCGCGGCAACCGCGATCAACGCGGCGATCAGACCGTATTCGATCGCCGTCACGCCGGATTCGTCCTGCACCAGGCTTGTGAATGTCTTCAGCATTGCCATGCTCCTGAGAGGGTCAAGGGGGCCGCTATGGCCATCGCGAACCGGCTGATGCATGCCGGTTGTTGCAGAGCCTAGAGGTCGTTGTTGACCGTGGCGAAAGTGCTGCTGAGGCTGGTGCCGACCGACTTCATGATGGCCACTGCGGCAACCGCGATCAGCGCGGCGATCAGACCGTATTCGATCGCCGTCACGCCGGATTCGTCCTGCACCAGGCTTCTGATAGTCCTCAACATTAGAATGCTCCCGAGGGGGTCGAGAGCGTCACTATCCCCATGAAAACTTTCACAAACGTTAAGTACTCGGCAAATCGAGCATTTTCGTCGAACCCTTCGTGCTTAAAATTTCTTTGCAATGTTCGGGGTTGGTGGTGCCGTCCCTACCCGGACATCGACGACAGCGTAACGATCGCTGTAGATGCGTCGCCATCCCGGCATGCCGTCCAGCAGCAGCGCGGCGCCCTCCCGCGGCGACAGCAATGTCCAGGCCACGTGAAAACGGTCGAGCAATCCGGCAAACTGCCGCCTGCCCCTGGGGATTTTGAAATAGCGGGAGAGAAAGACATTGCCGTAAAGCTCGGCGCGCCCGTCGATAAAGGTCGGGACCCCGCGAAAAATCAGATAGCCGCCAAAGGCATAATTGTTGAATACCGGCTTTGTCAGCAACCCCTTTTGAGCCGCGACGGCGAGGGCCTTCTTCGGCGTTACCGGACCGTTGGGGCGGTGAACCGGCGACAGCAGCAAGGGAAGGCTGAGTACGAGCACAACCACCAAGCCGAGTGCCATTGCCGGCGCCGGGGAAGGACGGGCGAGCTGCATGATGCCGCGCCCGACTGCGGAAAACGGCACGGCGCGCATCCGCGCGGCGATCTCCGCGCCAAGCGAAGCGGCCAGCGCAAGCGGCCCGACAAAGCCGAGCAATGTGGCATACCGGACGTGCTGCAAAGTCATGTGGCAGAGTGCCAGCACCAGCAGGAGGCGCAAGAGCGGCAGCTTGATCCCGGTCAGAAAGCCGAGCCCTGCAAATCCCAGAAGCCAGATTTCAAGGATCAGGAAATGCTGGAAATCAGGGCTGTGCCACTCGATGATCTGATGCAGGGCCGGCATCGCCGCCAGGCGGAACGGCTCGATCAGCCCGGCGGCGCCGTTTGGCGTACACAGAGCGGCAAGGGTTGCCAGCAGAAAAAACAACCCCCAGCGCCGGGCTTCGCCGATGCGGCTGGTGCCTGGCGCCGGCGACAGCACCGCCTCGCCGCCGAAAAATCCCGCGAGGGCCAGCCCGAACATAAAGCTGGCGTGCAGATTGGCCCATAACACCATGACCGGCAGCAACAGCAAGGGTGGCGCGGCACCGTCATCGCGGCTTTGGAAGAGAACACCGCACCACAGCACCAGAAGCGGCAGGGCGAGCATGTGCGGGCGGGCCAGGAGATGACCGAGCGCCAACTCTCCGGCGAGAAGGGAGGCGATCAGTGCCGAAAAGGGTTCAGCGCAGCGCAACAGAAAGCGCATCAAAAGAGCGAGGCTGGCGGCAAAACAGGCCCCGGTCAGCAGCACCACGCCGCTCCACCCGCCGATCTTGTAGACAGCGGCCAGCACAATCTCAGACAGCCATTCGTGCACCACCCAGGGGGCGCCGGCCATTGTATAGGAGAACGGGTCGTGCGATGGCAAAGCATGGTGCAGCAGCATCCAGCGCCCGGCGGCGATGTGCATGTAGGTGTCAGGGTCGCCGAGGACGCCCAAGGGATGCGTGGTCGTCATGGCCAAAGCGAGCAGCGCGACGACAAGCGACCAGGATGGCAGCAGCGCCTGCCATCCCGATCCCGCCGCGCTCCGGGCCGCCATCTGCGGCGGGCCGCTGCGCAATCCCAACCGCTCGCCAAACGCCACCGCCAACCCCGCCGCCGGAAGAGCAAGGCTCGGGGTTACGCCGGACCGCTGAAGGAAGCTTTAAAGAGCCCAGACCGCAGGCCTTCTCCGCCCCACAATGGACCAAGGGGGGCGGAGAGGGAGAAACCGGAGGTCAACCGCCGCCGGCGGCCTCGATCTCGGCATCGCTTGGAAAGCGGCCGAGCGCCTTTTTTGAGAAAGCCAGCCGGTCATCGACCACGATCTCGAAAACGCCGTTGGCGCCCTTGACCAGTTCGACCTCGGCACCGTACCGCTTGACCAGTATATCCCTCGCACGGAGGGCGCGCGGCTCGTAGTTTCACCGCACGCAGTATTCGATCTTGATCTTCATGGCTTTGCCTCCACGACCCGTCGTCGAAACTCTAGCACGCGCGGCGCGCGGCCGCCATCCCGTCGGTGTGACGGCAACGCTGCGGTTTATCGGCGGCAGAGCGTGCTCCAAAGGCGCTCCGGTCCGCGTGTTGCGCGATGCGGCGGACCCGGCATCGCCATCCCTAATAAATGGTAAATTGCGAAAATCCCCTTTACATTGCAGATTCTGTCAGGGACTTTTGCCTCTGCGCGGGTTGCCGCGGCGCCTTCGATTGACCGGGCCGGCGGGAAGGGCCGGGCCGATCGCCGGCACGGTCACGAAAGTCACGGCGATGTTTGATATTCTGCTGTCTCAATTAGCGCTGCACGCGGTCTCGACCGTGCTCGGCGGATTTGGCATGTTCTGTCTGTTCATGAGTTTCGCAACTCCCGCCTGGGCCGCACAGGCGATTGTGTCGATCGCTGCCGCCGGTGCGATCGTCTATTTCTGCGGCCGGTAACGGCACCGTAACCGCCGTTGCAGCGCCGCCGCGCCATTGCGCCGCAAGGTGTGCCGCCGAGGCAATTTGGGAATGACCGCCACTGGCGCGGGGTGCGATTTCGGCCCTTTATCGGGGATTGCATCGCGGCGGCATCGGCGCGAGGGTGCGGCTTTGGCGAGAGGAGGGGCGCAATGGAGCAGCAGGGCAAAGCCTCCGGCGGCTGGCAGGACCAGCTTTACGACGCCTTGCGTCGGCACGGCGTCACCCAGTTCGCCTATGTGCCCGATGCCGGTCATCGCATGCGGCGCCCGAAGCGTCCTTCTGGTGCAGTCGAGCGGTGTCGGCAATTGCATCAACATGCTGTCGCTGATCACGGGCGGCCATTTCCCGTTTCTCGCCTTCATCAGCATGCGTGGCGATTTTGGCGAAGGTAATCCGTGGCAGTTCCCGATGGGCGAGGCGGTCGAGCCGGTGTTGCAGGCGATGGGGGTCCGGTGCCTGCGCGTCGAGCGGTCCGCGGAGGTCGTGCCGACCGCGGAGGCGGCGCTGACGATGGCCTTTCAGGGCGGCCGCGCCGTCGCCGTGCTGCTGACCCAGAAGCTGATCGGCGCCAAGCCGTTTTGAGGAGCGTGCGATGGCAGAGAACATCCCTGGGCGAGCGGCGGCATCGGATTTTGTCCTTGATCGCCGCACCGCTGTCCCGGCGCTCATCGGCCGGCACGAGGATTTTCTGATCGTCGCGGGGCTCGCCGGCACCGCCCGCGATGTCGCCGCGCTGACCGGGGACGGCGCGCACGCCTACACGATGGCGGGGGCAATGGGCGGGGCGGCGATGATCGGCCTCGGTCTGGCGCTCGCCCGCCCCGAGCGGCGCGTTCTGGTCGTGACCGGCGACGGCGAACTGCTGATGAATGTGGGCGCTCTGGCGACGATCGCGGTGCAGAACCCGCCAAATCTGGCGATCCTGTGCGTCGATAACGGTCATTACGGCGAGACCGGGTATCAGAAGAGCCATACCAGCCTCGGCACCGATCTGGAAAAGATCGCCGCCGGCTGCGGCATTCAGGCGACGCGCACGATCGCCGACAAGGCGGATCTGGCCGAGGGCGCGCGGCTCCTGCGCGCCGGCAACGGTGCCGCCTTTGTCCTCCTGCGCGTCGCGCCGAGCGAGCCGCCCGCCTGCAAGCGCAACATGGACCTGTCCTTTTGCCGCAACCGCTTTCGCGCGGCGCTCCTCGACCGGCCGTGACGGTTTCGCCGCGAGGCGGTTTCGCCCCGGGCAATGGGCGAAAACCCGCCGCGCGGCCGCAGGGCTGACAAGCGGTTTTCTTCTTTGGTTTCCGGGACGCTTCGGCGCTAATCTCATAAAAAGGGAAAGGGTGCCGCGGCGGCACCGGATGAGAGGAGACCCGGCGATGGCGTTCGAGTTCGGCATGTTTCACGAGTTCCAATGCCGGGCCGGCAGGAGCCAGGCGGAGGCGTTTGCCGAGTCGTTTGAGCAGGTCGATGCCGCCGAACGCTGGGGTCTCGATGCGATGTGGCTGGCCGAGATCCATGTCGCGCCGGAGCGCTCGGTGCTGGCGGCGCCCTTGTCGATCGCCAGCGCCATCGCCGCCCGGACCAGCCACATCAAGATCGGCACCGCAGTCCAGGTCTTGCCGCTCTGCCATCCGCTGCGCATCGCCGAGGAAGCTGCCACGGTTGATCAGATCAGCCGGGGGCGGCTGATCTTTGGCGTCGGGCGCAGCGGCTTTCCGCGCACCTACGAAGCCTATGGCGTGCCCTATGGCGAGAGCCGCGAGCGCTTTGCCGAAACGCTCGAAATCATCAAGCAGGCGTGGACCGAGCCGGCCTTTTCGTATTCGGGCAAATACTACAATTTCGACAATGTGCGCCTGACCCCAAAACCCTACCAGCAGCCCTATCCGGAAATCCGCATCGCCGCCAACAGCGCCGACACCTTTCCGGCGATCGGCCGGCTTGGCCATGGCGTCTTTGTCGCGGTGCGGCTCGGCACGCTGTCGGAGTTGGCACCCAACATCCGCGCCTATCGCGAAGCCTGGAAGGAGGCCGGTCATCCCGGCGCGGGCAAGGTGTTTCTGCGCGCGCCCGTTTATGTTGCCGACACGGCCGCGGCAGCACGCGCCGAGCCGGAAGAGAGCATCATGTATTTCTACCGCTATCTCGGCGAGCGGCTGGAGGATTCGGCGACGCGCGCCGGGGTGCGCGCGGTCGAGGACCGGGCGGCGCGCGGCCGCCGCTTGCAGACGATCACCTATGACGAAGCGCTGCGCGACAAGATCATCGTCGGCACGCCTGACGCGGTGACCGACCGGCTCTTGGGGCTCAAGGAGGAGCTCGGTCTCGATGGCATCCTTGCCGAGATGAACTGCGGCACCCAGATCCCGCACCCGAACGTGATGAAGTCGCTCGAACTGTTGTGCCGCGAGGTGATGCCGCGCTTTCATTGACGAGAACGGCATGGCCCTGAGCGACCTCTTTCACCCCGATTTCACCCCGACGCCCTATTGGTGGGAGGCTTACCGGCCGACCGCCGATCCGCTCGCCGAGGTGCCAAAAGAGACTCGCGTGGCCATTGTCGGCGGCGGCTATGCCGGGCTGTCGGCGGCACTTGAGCTCGCCAAACACGGGATCGAGGCGGTCGTGCTGGAAGCGCGCGAACTCGGCTTTGGCGCCAGCACGAGAAACGGCGGCTCGGTCAGCGGCGGGGTCAATCTCGGCAAGGGCTTTGGCGGGCGCAGCCTCGATGTGGACGGAGGCCGGGCCGAGCATATCCTGGCCGATGCCGCCGATGCTTTCGGCCTTGTCGAGCGCTTGATCGTGGAAGAAGAGATCGCCTGTTTCTGGGAAAAGCGCGGCCGCTTTGTCGGCGCCTGGGCGAAGAGCCATTTTGCGGCGCAGGCAAAAAAGCTGTCCCTGCTCAATGGAGCCGCGCAATCGGGTGCCACCATGGTGCCGCGCGAACGCCAGCGCGAGGAGATCGCCAGCGACTATTATTTTGGCGGCATGGTCGTCGAGCACTCGGCGAAGCTGCATCCGGCGCTCTATTACAAGGGGCTGCTCGACGCCTGCCGGCGCCGCGCGGTGATGCTGTGCGCGCAGGCGCCGGTCGCCCGGATCGCCCGCGAAGGGACCGGGTGGCGGGTTGAAACCGGGCGCGGCAGCCTTCTCGCCGGCGATGTCGTGATCGCCACCAACGGCTATACCGGGACCGTGACGCCGGAACTGCGCCGCCGCGTCGTGCCGATCGCCAGTCACATCATCGCCACCGAGGAACTCCCCGCCGATCTCGCCGGTTCGCTGATCCCGAAGGGGCGCACGCTGTCCGACACCAAGCGGGTCTTGTGCTATTACCGCATGTCCCCCGACGGCCGGCGCATGGTGTTTGGCGGGCGCGCCCGTTTCACGCAGGTCGAGGCCAGGATCAGCGCACCGATCCTCCATCGCTGCATGACCGCGCGCTTTCCGCAACTGCGCGGCGTGCGCGTCACCCACGCCTGGACCGGCAATACGGCCTTCACCCTCGACGCGCTGCCGCATATGGGGCAGCGCGACGGTCTCTATTATTGCCTCGGGTGCAACGGCAGCGGCATCGCGATGATGACCTATCTCGGCTGGCAGACGGCGCGCAATATCACCCGTGTCGCCAATGCGCCCTGCGCCTATGATACCGCGGAGTTTCCGACCCACCCGCTCTATCGCGGCACCCCGTGGTTTCTGCCGCTGGTCGGCGGATGGTATCGCCTGCGCGACCGGTTTGACCGGCTTGCCGCCTGAACCCTCCCACGAGAAGGAGAAGCCCGATGGATTTTGCTGCCTTCAAATCCTCGCTCGCCGAGCCGGCGCCGCCGCAGGGTCTGACCCCGGCCGTCGAGGCGCTATGGTGGGAACAAAAAGGCGACTGGGATCACGCCCACAAATGCGCGCAGCAGCAGGGCGACGCCGACGGCGCGTGGGCACACGCCTATCTGCACCGCGTCGAGGGCGACATGAGAAATGCCGGCGGCTGGTACGGCCGCGCCGGCAAGCCGGTTTCGACCGCCTCGCTTGAAGAGGAGTGGGAAGCCATTGCCCGCGCCCTGCTGGACTGAAAGAGGGCATCGGCGGCCTCCTTGATCCTGAAACGGCAGGGGCTCGCCCTCGCGTCCTGTCGAGCAGCTTCTTTCCGTCCGTCCGGTCGCGGACAAAGTAGCGCGCTCGTTCCCGGTCCCGGCCGGGACCGGATCGGCCCGGTCAATCGGCCGCAAACCTCTGCGCGTCGAGGGCAAAGCCAAACCGAAAGCCGTCATATCCCCGCGCCGCGACCTCGTCGCACGCCTTCTTGTATGCGGCGACGCCGCCGACATAGGGCATGAAGACGCGGGGCTTGCCCGGGATATTGGCGCCCACGTACCACGAGTTCGCCAGCGGATAGAGCGTTCGATCGGCGACCTCATTGTTGTGCCGAACCCAGGCCTCCTCGGCTTCCTGTTCCGCCTCGATGCGCGCGTATCCGTGGTCGCGCAGAGATCGCAGGCAATCGGCGATCCAATCGACGTGCTGCTCGCACGCCAGGATCATCTGGCTTTTGACACCCGGACTCTGCGGGCCAGTGATCATGAACAGATTGGGAAAACCGGCAACCATGATCCCGAGATAGGTGCGCGGACAGTACCGC
>JBOHMF010000200.1:0-7810 GCA_050730055.1 Allostellaceae bacterium | reverse complement strand
GGCCAGAGCCGGTGAGCGCGACGGCGCCGGCGCCACCGTGCAGGACGGCCCGCCGGTGCTGCGGCGCAGCCTTGACTCGCTCGCCACCGAGCGCCGGCTGCCGCGGCTTGACCTCGTCAAGATCACCGTCGGCGGTCAGGAGCGGCGGGTCCTCGACGGCGCCGAGGCGACGCTCGCCCGGTTCCGGCCGGTCCTTGTGCTTGCCGTTGGAGGCGAGGCCGAAGGCGACCGCCCGGCGATCCACTATCGCCTGCGCAGCCTCGGCTACCGCCCGCTCGGCATCCTGCTCGCCGGCGGGATGGCCGCGGCGGAGTGGCAGTCCTATCTCGCCGAGGAACCGCCCTTCCGTTCCGGCGCCCGGCACCTGCTGCTGCTCGTCGCCGAGGCCGGCGCTGCCGTCAGCCGAAGGGCAGCGGCACCAGCAGAAAATATCCGTTGAGCGTCAGCAGCGTCCCGAGAACGGCAAGAGTGCCGCTCAGATCCAACAGGCGGCGCGAGGCGGCGACAAGACTGACCGACCCGAGGACGATGGCGATCTGAAAGAGCGCCTGGGCAAACTCGAAATTCGGACTGCGCTCTTCGGCGCGGGCGCGCCCTCTTTCCAGCTCCCGCGCCTTGGCGAGCAGCTCCTTCTGGCCGTGGCCGCTGCGGGGATCGCTCGCCGCGTGGACAGCGATCGTGCGATAGCGCGCGACCAGCGTTGCCGCCCTGGCTTTTGCCTCCGCCGGCAGGTCCGGCCGCGCGGCGACCACCGTGGCGATCTCTTCGGCCGCGATCTCATAGACGGCTTGGCGCAGCAGTTTCGCCTGGTAATAGGTGTAGGTGTCTGCGGCCGAGACATTGGCGCTCAGCATCTGTTTTGTCGCATTTGTCCCGCCCAGGGTGGCGATCGCCAGCAGCATCGCCACGACCCCGACATAGATGCCGGTGAGTTTGCGAAACCTGTCATCCACCTCGGCGCCGTGCGCCGGGTCATGGTCCTGGCCGGGTATTGCTTCGGCGATCTCATGCGGCTCCACGCGGCCCCTCCGTCAGCCAAAGAGAGCGAGATCGCCGCTTTGCCGCCGCCGGTCAAGACCGATCGCGACGGCTACGCCGGCGCGGCGTCGTCGATCGTCAGCGCGACCGCGTCGCCGCCGCGCCAGGAATCGCGTCGCAGATGGCCGGCCACCTGGATCGCCGTGCCGCGCGTCTCGGCGAGAAAGCGGCCGAGCGGGGTCGCTGCGGCGCGAAAGGCGATCGCCCGCACCCGTGCCGGCCCCAGCGGGTCGGCCAGCGTGCAGCGCAGGTGCCCGTCCCCGACCGGCTCGGGATAAAGCACGCGCACCGGGGCAAAGGCAAAACGCGGCTCGGGATTGGCCGCACCAAACGGAGCCATGGCTTCGATCTGGCGGACGAGTTCGGCCGTCGCCGCGCCCACGGAGAAGAGGCCGTCGAGGGACAGTTCGGGCACGAGGCTGTCGCGATCGAGACCGTCGCCAAGCCGCTCGGCGAGATAAAGGCGCAGCGTCTCGATCCTGTCGGCCGCGACGGTGAAACCGGCCGCCATCGCATGACCGCCGCCGTTGATCAACAGCCCCGCCTGGCGCGCGGCGACGACCGCCGGGCCGAGCGCCACACCGGGGATCGAGCGCCCCGAGCCGCGGCCGATGCCGCCCGCAACGGCGACGACGCAGGCCGGCCGCTGATAGCGCTCCTTGAGGCGCGCGGCGACAATCCCGATCACGCCGGGGTGCCAGTCCGGCGCCGCGGCAAAGGTCAGCACCGGCGATTGCGGCGTCGCCTCGACCGCGGCAATGGCGGCCTCCAGCGTGTGCGCCTCGATCGCGCGCCGCTCGCGATTGTAGCCGTCGAGCCGCGCCGCCAG
Organism: Allostellaceae bacterium; assembly: GCA_050730055.1. Classification (GTDB taxonomy): domain Bacteria; phylum Pseudomonadota; class Alphaproteobacteria; order ATCC43930; family CGMCC-115725; genus AP-15. Next base: position 5,943 of record JBOHMF010000200.1, on the reverse strand, counting down.
TTCGGTGGCGAGATCGGGATCGTCGGTGGCGAGCAGCCGCGCCCCGAGATCGGCGCCGCCGACCCGGCCGCCAGCATTGACCCGGGGACCCAGCACAAAACCCAGATGATAGGCGTCGAGCGGCGTCTTGACCCCGGCCACCCTTGCCAGGGCTGCAAGGCCGGGATTGCGACCGCGGTGGGCGATCTTCAGTCCTTGCGCAACAAAAGCGCGGTTCAGCCCGGTGAGCGGCACGACATCGCACACCGTTCCGAGCGCGACCAGATCGAGCCAGCTGAGAAGGTCCGGCTCGACCCGGTCCCGGCGATACCAGCCGGCCGCGCGCAAGGCCCGGTTCAGCGCGATGACCAGCAGAAAGGCAAGACCGACCGCCGCCAGGGTGCCGTGCCGGCCGTCCTCGTCGAGCCGGTTCGGGTTGACCACGGCGGCGGCCGGCGGCAGAAGCGGCTCGGCGACGTGATGATCGACGACGATGACATCAAGGCCGGCGGCTTGCGCTGCGGCCAGGGCGTCATGGGCGGTGGTGCCGCAATCGACGGCGACGACGACCCGCGCGCCCTCGGCCTGGAGCCGCAGCAGTGCCGGGGCGTTCGGACCATAACCCTCGGCGAGGCGGTCGGGAACATAGACTCGCGCCGGGGCGCCGACCGCGACGAGAAAGCGGAGGAGAAGCGCTGCCGAAGTGGCACCATCGACATCATAATCGCCGAATACGGCAATCCTCTCGCCGCGCGTGATCGCGGCGACAAGCCGGGCCGCCGCCCGGTCCATGTCGCGCAGCGACAGCGGTTCGGGCAGGTGATCGCGCAGGCGCGGCGCGAGAAAACCCGGCGCGCGGTCGCCATCGAGACCGCGCCGGACGAGGAGTTGCGCCAGAATCTCGGGCAGGTCGAGGCGTTCGGCGAGCCGCTCGGCCGCGGCGTCCTCGTCCGCGTGCAGCCGCCAGCGGCGGCCGCACACCGAGCGTTCGACGATCAAGCCGGCGCTTCCTTTCTGCCCGGCCGCTCAGCGGGCGAACGGCGCAAAGCTCTGCTTGCGGGTGAAATCGTGACGCGCCTCGATGTAGCGCACGGTTCCCGATTTTGAGCGCATCACCACCGAATGCGTCGCCGCGCCCCCGGCAAAGCGGCGCACGCCGCGCAGCATCGAGCCGTGGGTGACGCCGGTGGCGGCAAACATGACATCGCCCGAAGCGAGATCAAAGAGCTTGTATTTGCGGTCAAGATCGGTGACGCCGAGCCGGCGGGCGCGGCCGCGCTCGTCATCGTTGCGAAACAACAGTCGCCCCTGCATCTGGCCGCCGATGCAGCGCAGCGCCGCCGCCGCTAGGACGCCCTCGGGTGCGCCGCCCGAGCCGATATAGATGTCGATCCCGGTCTCCAGCTCGGAAGTGGCGATGACGCCGCTGACATCGCCGTCCGAGATCAGGGTGATGCGTGCGCCGGCCTCGCGCACCCGCGCGATCAGTTCGGCATGGCGCGGCCGATCGAGGATGCAGACGACGAGATCGGAGACTTCCACATTTTTTGCACGCGCCAGATTTTTCAGATTGGTCGCCGGGGTCTCGTCGAGATCGACCAGATCGTCGGGCAAACCGCCGCCAACCGCGATCTTGTCCATGTAGACATCGGGCGCCTTGAGAAATCCGCCGGCATCGGCCATCGCGATGACCGACAAGGCGTTGGCGCCGCCCTTGGCGGTGATCGTCGTCCCTTCGAGCGGGTCGAGTGCAATGTCGATCGGCGGGCCGTTGCCGGTGCCGACCGTCTCGCCGATAAAGAGCATCGGGGCCTCGTCGCGCTCGCCCTCGCCGATCACCACGGTGCCGGCGATCGCCAGACTGTTGAGCGCATCGCGCATCGCATCGACCGCGGCCTGATCGGCCGCCTTCTCGTCGCCGCGCCCCATCAGCCGCGAGGCCGACAAGGCCGCCGCCTCGGTCACGCGCACCGCTTCGAGCGCAAGATTGCGGTCCATCCGCGAGATCTCGGGCACGGGTTTCCTCCTCGTCTTTATCATGGCCGATTATCACCACAGAGGCGCAGGGGGCACAGAGAAAAAACGTTGTCTGCCAGTGGCGCGTGGTCTCTCTCTGCTCCGTATCCCTTTAATAAATTGGCCTTGATTTCTCTGCCCTCTGAGTCTCTGGGCAAATTTCAGAAATCCTCGATGCGGATGAGGCGCGGCGGCTCCAGCACGGCATCGAGCGCTGCAATCCGTGTGAGCGCCCGGCGCATCGCCGCCTCGACCGCGACATGGGTCGTCATCACCACCGGCACCGCCTCGCCGGGAGCGCGTCCGCGCTGGATCATCGCTTCCATCGACACCTGCTCGTCGCGCAAGGCGGCGGCGACATCGGCGATGACACCGGGCTGATCGACCACCATCAGCCGGATGTAACAGGCGCCCTGGTGGCGCGCGATTGGCACGCCGGGGATGTCGCGCAGTTCCCGCGTCGGCACCGCAAACGGCGGCACCTGCCGGCCGGCGGCGATATCGAGAATGTCGGCGACGATCGCCGAGGCGGTCGGAAAGGCGCCGGCGCCGGGTCCTTGCAGCATCACCCGGCCGACAAAATCGCCCTCGGCGACGATGGCGTTGAAAACCCCCTCGACCGCCGCGATCGGCGCCGCGCGCGGCACCATGCACGGATGGACGCGCTGCTCCAGCCCCTCCTCGGTCAGACGCGCCGTGCCGAGAAGCTTGATGCGATAGCCGAGTTCCTCGGCAAAATCGATGTCGAGCCGCGAGATGTGGCGAATGCCCTCGGCATAAACCCCAGCGAGATCGACCGGGCGGCCAAAGGCGACGCTGGCCAGGATGGCCAGCTTGTGGGCGGCGTCGATGCCGTCGATGTCAAAACTCGGATCGGCCTCGGCATAGCCCAGCTTTTGCGCTTCGGCGAGAACCTCGGCAAATTCGTGCGCGCTCTCGCGCATTGTCGAGAGGATATAGTTGCAGGTGCCGTTGAGGATGCCATAGACGCGCGTCAGCCGGTTGCCGGCAAGACCCTCGCGCAAGGTCTTGATGACCGGGATGCCGCCCGCGACCGAAGCCTCAAAAGAGAGGGTCACGCCGCGTTCCTCGGCACGCGCGGCGAGAGCGGTCCCATGATGGGCCATCAGCGCCTTGTTGGCGGTGACGACGTGCTTGCCGTGGTCGAGGGCGGTCTCGACGATGGCGCGGGCGATGCCGTCGGCACCGCCGATCACCTCGACGACAAGGTCGATGTCCGGATCGGCGGCCATCGCCGCCGGGTCCTCGTACCAGCGCGCGGCGGACAGCGCAACACCGCGGTCGCGCCGGCGGTCGCGCGCCGAGACCGCGGCGACGATGAGGCGGCGGCCGGCGCGGGCGGCCAGGAGCTCGGCCTGCCGGTGCAGCAGTTGCACTGTGCCGCCGCCGACCGTGCCAAGCCCGGCGACGGCGATTTTGAGCGGTGGTTTCACAAGACGATCCGGATGCGAGGGCGCTCGGAAGTGTGGGGAAAAGGTCGCGGGGAGCAACGTCTCACCTCTTTGTAGCGCCGGCACCGCAAAGTTTCGACGGTTTTGACGCCGGCTGTGGCGGGCCGCGCCGCTCGGTCGCGGGGGATCATGGTTCGAGCAGGATCTCGGCGCGCACCGCACCGGAACCCGCACCGGCCGGAGCCGCCTCGGTCTTGATCCGGGCCGCCGGAACTCCGGCCTGCGCGAGGGCGGCGGCAACCGCCTGGGCACGGTCGAGGGCGGCGCGAAAGCTCTCAAGCTGACGGCGCGCGCTGCCACCGCCTTTGGCAAAGCCAACGACGCGCAAGGTTCCGGGCCGGCGATGCGCGAGAGCGGCGATCTGGGCGATAATCGCCCGGTCGCCCGGCGCGAGAGCCGTCGCATGGGCCGGGAAGCGGATCTCGGCCAGCCTGGTTGCGGCGGCCGCGGCCGGCGGCGGCGCGGGAAGGACGGGTGGCGGGGGCGCGAGCGGGCAAATCGCGGCGGCGGGGGTGGCCGGAGATCGGCCGCGGCGAGCGCGGTCCCGCCTGGTACGCTCGTTCCCCGAGCGGCGGGAGCGGGCGGCGGGACCGCTGGGAGATGGGGAGGCGGAAGCACCGGCCGGCTCGCCTCGGGTTGCGGGAGCGCGGCAACCCGCGGCGATACCAGGGGCGATTCGCGCGGACCGGGGAGCGGCGGCGCGCCGGGCTTGCGCGGCCCCGGCCCGAGCTGCGGTTTGGCATTCCTGTGGATGCCCTGGGGCGCCGGCGGGTTGACGCCCGTTCCGGGCGGCAGGGGCAAGGGCGGCGGTGGGGCCGCAAACGTCATCTGCCCCCCGGCGCGCAAGGTGCGGCCGGTCGCTTCGAGGGTGGTCCGGCTGCGGCTCAGGGTGTGCAGCAACTGCGCACGCGCGGCCGCGGTCAAGGCGTCGCTCGGGGGCGGCGGCACGGTGGCGAGGTTCGGGTAGGGCTCGGCCTCGGCGCGCGCAAAATTTTTTGCGTTTGGTGCGGTCGCCGGGTTGGGATCGTCCTGGCTGAGGCCGCGGATGTTGCGGTAGGCGCCGATAAGCGGGTTGCAGCCGGCGAGCGCCGCCGCCAGCATCGCAACCGCGAGTCCTCCTGGGCGCATCCCCGGTTTTTGCTCCCGCCCGCGCGATCGATGCCGTGGTGTATTCGATCGGGACCGGAGCGTCACCACATTTACACCGAACAGGCAAAGCGGTTCCGGTTTGGAGAGGCTCTGCGGGACCGCGCCATGAGGAACGGGAATGAACGAAACGCGCCGCGACCCTCCCCACCGCGCCGCCGCGCCCGGCCGGGAGGCCAAACCTGAAGCTGCGGCGGCCGAAGCCATCGATCCCGCCGTGCTGGCCGGTCAGATTGCCGATATTGCCCGCCGCAGCCAGAAGCTGGTGAGCGAATTTCTGGAGCGCCAGCCCGACGGGCACGGCTTTGGGATCGGCGACCCGCTCGGCGTCGGCGCCGCCTTTCTCGAAATGACCGCGCGCATGATGGCCGACCCGGCGCGGGTCGTCGAGGCGCAGTTGTCGCTGTGGCACGACTATATGACCCTGTGGCAGCGCACCGCCCAGCGCTTCTGGGGCGGCAGCGCCGAACCGGTCATCAAACCGGACGCCGGCGACCGGCGCTTTCGCGATCCCGCCTGGAGCGACAGCGCGCTGTTCGACTTTATCAAGCAGAGCTATCTGTTGACCGCGCGCTGGCTGCAGGCGCAGGTGCGCGAGGTTGCCGGTCTCGACGAGCACACGGCGCGCAAGGTCGACTTTTATACGCGGCAGTTTGTCGATGCGCTCGCACCCTCGAATTTTGTCGCGACCAATCCCGAGGTGCTGCGCGCGACGATCGAAAGCCGCGGCGAGAACCTCCTGAAGGGGCTGGGAAACCTGCTCGACGACCTGGAGCGCGGCAAGGGCCGCCTCGATATCAGCATGACCGACAGGACAGCCTTCCGCATCGGCGAGAACATCGCCGCGACGCCGGGCCAGGTCGTCTATCAGAACGATATGATGCAGTTGATCCAGTATGCGCCGACAACGCCCATGGTGAAGCGCCGGCCGCTGCTCATCATCCCGCCCTGGATCAACAAGTTCTACATCCTCGATCTGCGCCCGGAAAATTCCTTTATCCGCTGGGCCGTCGGCGAGGGCCACACGGTCTTTGTGATCTCGTGGGTCAACCCGGACGCAAGGCTCGCGGCTAAGACCTTTGAGGATTACATGTTTGAGGGGCCGCTCGCAGCGCTCGACGCCATCCACGAGGCGACCGGCGAGCGCCGCGCCAATGTCATCGGCTATTGTCTCGGCGGCACGCTTCTGGCTTCGACCCTCGCCTATATGGCGGCCCGGCGCGACCGGCGGATCGCCAGCGCCACCTATTTTGTCACCCTGGTCGATTTTGCCGAAGCCGGCGAACTCTCGGTCTTTATCGACGAGGAGCAGCTCACTTCACTCGAAGAG
>JBOHMF010000199.1:0-7818 GCA_050730055.1 Allostellaceae bacterium | reverse complement strand
CCCTATAGCATGGCCATGCCCCCATTGACGTGCAAGGTCTGTCCGGTCAGGTAGGCGGCTTCCCGGCTGGCCAGAAAGACGACCGCGGCGGCGATCTCCTCTGGCTGGCCGGGACGGCCGATCGGGGTCATGGCGAGAAGGCGCTCGCGCTGCTCCGCCGGGAGCCGCTCGGTCATCGGGGTGGCGATCAGGCCGGGCGCCACGCAATTGACGGTGATCCCGCGCCGGGCGACCTCGGCGGCAAGCGATTTTGCCATGCCGATCAGCCCGGCCTTGGCGGCGGCATAGTTTGCCTGACCCGGATTGCCGGTCAGCGCCACCACCGAGGTGACGGCGATGATCCGCCCGTGGCGCCGCCGCACCATGCCGCGCAGGGCGGCGCGGCTCAAGCGGAAGGCGGCGCTGAGATCGACCGCGATGACCGATTGCCAATCCTCTTCGCTCATCCTGAGCGCCAGGGCGTCGCGGGTGATCCCGGCATTGTTGACGAGAATATCGAGCCGCCCCAGCGCCGCCTCGGTCTCGCCGATCAAGCGATCGGCGGCGGCCGGATCGGCGAGATCGGCCTCGGCGAGATGGGCGCGGCCCCCAAGGCTCTCGCACAGCGCGGCAAGCGCTTCGCGGCGCCGGCCGGCAAGCATCACCACCGCGCCCTGGGCATGGAGCGCACGGGCGATCGCGGCGCCGATGCCGCCCGTGGCGCCGGTGACGAGAGCCGTCTGGCCGGAGAGATCAAACATCGCGTGGCGGCCGCTTCACAGATCCTTCATCAGCGCTTCGGCCTCGGCCGGGGTGCCGACCGCCCGCGCCTTGAGCTCGGGGGCAATGCGCTTCACAAGACCGGTCAGTACCCGTCCGGCTCCCACCTCGACAATTTCCTCAACCTCCTCGGATTGGAGAAACAGCACGCTTTCGCGCCAGCGCACCATCGCCGTCACCTGCTCGACGAGCCGCCGACGGATTTCGGCGGGAATGCGTACCGGGGTTGCGGTGACATTGGCGATGAGCGGAACAAGCGGCGGCTTGAGCGCGACCTCGCCGAGGGCCGCCTCCATGACCGCGGCGGCCGGCGCCATCAGCGGCGAATGAAACGGGGCGCTGACCGGCAGCCGGATCGCGCGCCGCGCGCCGCGCGCGAGGGCCTGCGCGATCGCGCGCTCGACGGCACCCTCGTGGCCGCTGATGACGACTTGCCCGGGCGCGTTGTCGTTGGCGACGGCGCAGACCTGCCGCTCTCCGGCCTCGCTCATCATCGCTTCCTCGGCCGCCGCGGCCGCCGTCGCGACATCGATGCCCATCAGCGCCGCCATCGCGCCGGCGCCGACCGGCACTGCCTGCTGCATCGCCTGGCCGCGGCGCTTGACGAGCCGCACCGCGTCGGCGAGGGCGAGCGCGCGCGCCGCCGCGAGCGCGGTGTATTCGCCGAGCGAATGCCCCGCGACATAGGCGCAATGGCGGGGCAGTTCGAGACCGCCCTCTTTCTCAAGAACGCGAATCGCCGCCATGCTGACCGCGAGAAGAGCCGGCTGGGCGTTCTCGGTCAGGGTCAGATCGCTTTCCGGGCCCTCGAACATCAGGCGGGTGAGGCGCTGCGACAACGCATCATCGATCTCCTCAAAGAGGTAGCGCACCTCGGCAAAAGCCTCAAAGAGGCTTCTGCCCATGCCGACCGTCTGCGAGCCCTGACCAGGAAATACCAAAGCGCGTTTCATCACGCGAACGCGTCCTCTGTTTCTTCTGCTGTCATCGCTGCGGCGCGCACAGCGGCGCCGCGTCTCCCCCAGGCGCCGTGGTCATAGCGGTGTTGCCGCTGGTGTCAAGCCCCCTGCGGCACCGAGGGGTCCGCCAGGGGGAAGGAGACAACCGCGCCGGCAAAGCCGCAGCCCGATCCGGGCGCCGATTGTTGCCGGCTGCGCCCACCGCTATAAGCTCGCGATCAGCGATTGGGAAAGGATGAGTGTGAGCGTCGTCAGCATGACCGGGTTCGCGCGGGCCGAAGGCGAGGGAAACGGCATCGCCTGGGTCTGGGAAGCCAAAAGCGTCAACGGCCGCGCCCTCGATCTGCGCCTGCGCCTTCCTCCCGGCTTTGACGCGCTGGAGCCGCGGTTGCGCGCCGAATTGGCGGGGCGGTTCCGGCGCGGCAGTTTTTCCGCAAACCTGACGGTCGCCCGGACAACCGCTCCGCCGCTGCGCGTCAACCGCGAGGCTCTCGCCCAGCTTGTCGCGCTGATGAGCGAATTGAGGGGTGAGATCGATGCCGCGCCGCCGCGCCTCGACGGTCTCCTTGCGGTGCGCGGGGTGGTCGAGCCGATCGAGGACGAGGCCGAGCCGGTTATCGCGGAGCGCCGCCGTGCTCTCCTGTCCGGCTGGACGACGGCGCTTGACCGCCTCGCCGCGGCGCGCGCCGAGGAAGGCGTCCGCCTCGCCGCGCTGCTGGACACCCAACTCGCCGAGATCGCGGCCCTGGTCGAGGCTGCCGCCCGATCGGCGGCAGCGCAACCGGCGGCCTTGAGAGAGCGGCTGCGGGCAAACCTCGCAACCCTTGCCGAGCAGGTGCCGGTGATCCCCGAAGAGCGCATCGCGCAGGAACTGGCCCTTCTGGTGGCGCGCTCCGACGTGCGCGAGGAGATTGAGCGGCTGCGCGCCCATCTCGCCCAGGCCGCCGAGCTGCTGCGGCAGGACGAACCGGCCGGGCGCCGGCTCGACTTTCTGTGCCAGGAGCTGAACCGGGAGGCCAATACGCTGTGCGCCAAATCGGCGGATATCGAACTGACCCGCATCGGCCTCGCGCTGAAGGCGGGCATCGAGCAGTTCCGCGAGCAGGTGCAGAACATCGAATGAGCACCCCCCACATCTGTCGGCGCGGGTTTCTGCTGGTTCTCGCCTCGCCCTCGGGCGCCGGCAAGACGACGATCACGCGGGCGCTCGTGGCCCACGACCCGACGCTGTCGCTCTCGGTCTCGGTGACGACACGCCCCAAGCGGCCCGGCGAAGAGGATGGGCGCGACTACCATTTCATCGACCGCGCCCGGTTTGACGAGATGGTCGCCGAGGGCGAACTCCTCGAACACGCCACCGTGTTCGGCCATTCCTACGGCACCCCGCGCGCGCCGGTCGCGGCGGCGATCGCCGCGGGGCGCGACATCGTCGGCGATGTCGATTGGCAGGGGGCGCAACAGTTGAGCGAAAGCGTGCCGGGCGATCTCGTCAAGGTTTTCATTCTGCCGCCGAGCCTCGCCACTCTCGAACAGCGGTTGCGCGCGCGGGCCCAGGACAGCGCCGCCGTCGTCGCCGCCCGGATGGCGAAATCGGCCGAGGAGATGAGCCACTGGTCGGAATACGATTATGTGGTCGTCAACCGCGAGGTCGAGAAGAGCGTCCAAGAGGCCGCAGCCATCGTCGCCGCCGAACGGTTGCGCCGCAGCCGGCGGATCGGCCTCGCCGATTTTGTCAGGTGCCTCTCGGCGCGCTGAGCGCCGCAGCAAAGGCGCGGGCGAGCGCGCAGAAGTCCCCGACCGAGAGTTCCTCGGCGCGCGCGGTGCCCGGAACTCCGGCGCGCTCAAGAAGGATTTCCGGTGCGATGCCGAGGGTCCTGAGGCTCGCGCGCAGCATCTTGCGACGCTGGCCAAAGGCGGCGGAAAGGACCTGTTCAAGCCGCGGTTTTTCCGCCGGCGCGAGCGGCTCCCGGCGCGGCCGGATCGCGACGAGGCTGGAGATTACCTTTGGTGCCGGAACGAAAGCGGTGGGCGGGACATCAAACAACAGGCGCGGCTCGGCGAGCCACTGCACCAGCACCGAGAGCCGGCCATAATCGCGGCTCTGCGGGGCGGCGGCGATGCGGCGGGCGACCTCGCGCTGAAACATCAGGGTAAGGCTCTCATACGCGCCGATCCGATCGAGCCATTGCAGCAAAAGCCGGGTGGCGATGTTGTAGGGCAGATTGGCGACGATCTTGCGCGGCGCTTGTGCGAATTGGGCGGGATCGAGCTCCAAGGCGTCGCCGGCGACGATGGCGAGCCGGCCAGGATAAAGGGCGGCGAGTTCGTGGAGGGCCGCGAGACTGCGCCGGTCGCGCTCAATCGCGACGACCCGCCGCGCCCCGGCGGTGAGGAGCGCGCGCGTCAACCCGCCCGGTCCCGCCCCGATCTCGATGACATCGGCCTCTTCGAGCGGTGCGGCGGCGCGGGCAATCCGGCCGGCCAGATTGAGATCAAGCAGAAAATTCTGGCCGAGCGCCTTTCTGGCGGCGATGCCGTGGCGGGCAATGACCTCGCGCAGCGGCGGCAGCCCCGCCCCGCGCGATCCGGAATCGCGCGGTGATCCCGACGCAGGTTCGGACACTCCCCGCCTATGCAGCGCCGGCGGCGCGGCGCGCCGCCATATGGGCGGCGAGGCGCAGCGCCGCGATCAGGCTGTCGGCACGCGCCGTGCCGTGCCCGGCAATCGCCAGCGCGGTCCCGTGATCGGGCGAGGTACGCACAAACGGGAGCCCCAGGGTGATGTTGACACCGCCCCAGAAATCGAGCGTTTTCACAGGGATCAGAGCCTGGTCATGGTACATGCAGAGGGCCGCGTCATAGCTCCTGCGGGCCTCGGCGTGAAACATCGTGTCGGCGGCAAGGGGCCCCTCCGCGGCGATTCCGGCGGCGCAGAGTTCGGCGACCGCCGGGGCGATGATCGCGCCGTCTTCGTGGCCGAGGCTGCCGCCCTCGCCGGCGTGCGGGTTGAGACCGGCGACGGCAAGGCGCGGCGCGGCGATGCCAAAATCCCGCTGGAGCGCCGCCGCCGTGACCCGCCCGGCATGGACGATCGCCGCGGTCGAGAGGCTTTCGGCCGCCCGGCGCAGCGGCAGGTGGATGGTGACCGGAACGACGCGCAACTCCGCCCCGGCCAGCATCATCACCGGCGCCGCCCCGCCCCCGGCGAGTTCGGCCAGGTATTCGGTGTGGCCGGGATGGGAAAACCCGGCGCGGTAGAGATTTTCCTTGTGGATCGGATTGGTCACGACGGCCGCGGCGCGACCCTCCTGCACGGCGGCGACGGCCTGCTCGATCGCGCCGAGAATTGCCGGCGCGTCGGCCGGATCGGGATGTCCCGGCCGGCCATGAACGGCCGGGCCGAGCGGCAGGACCGGCAGGGCCTCGGGAAAGACGCCCGCCTCCTCCTCGGGAGCGGCAATCGGTCGCACCGGGACCGGCCAATCGAGCGCACGAGCGAGCGCTCTGAGCCGGTCCGGGTCATCGATCAGATAAAAGGACGGCAATGTATCGCCGCGGGCAAGCCACGCCTTCAGCGCGATCTCGCCGCCGATCCCGGCCGGCTCGCCCATGGTGAGGGCGAGCGGGAGCATTCCGCGGTTCATCTACACCCTGACATCGACATAAGCTGCCTGCCGCAATTCGAGCATATAGCTGCGCGCGATCGTGTCGAGCCGCCGGCGGATCAGCAGCTCCTCGACCTGCTGCCGGGTCGGCGGCCCGACGGTTTGCGGCGCGTTCTTGGCGCACACCATGACGATGCCGACCCCGTTTCTCTGAACGATCGGCTCGGAGGGTCGTCCCACCGGCAGGGCCACCAGGACCTTGCGCATCGCCGGGGCGATCTGACTGACGCGCAGGGCGCCCTCGCTGGTCAGCGGTGAGGAATGGGTCTTGCCGATCTTCATCAGCTGGTCGCAATCCGTCGGCGCGGCGGCGCGCACGCTCTCGGCGGCGCCTATGACGGCGCGGCGCACGGCCGGACTGGCCCCCGAGGGCAGCGGAAAGACGACCTGGGCGAGACGCCAGGTCGCGTCTTGCGGATCGGCCTTGTCGCTGCGGCGATCGAGGACAAGCAGCAGATAATAGCCGGCCCGCGTGCGGATCGGTGGCGACAACTGACCCGGCTGCATGGTGGCGACAGCCTTGCCGAGCTTGGGGCCAAGCTCGTCGGGCCGGACCCAGCCGATATCGCCGCCGACGGCAGCGGTCGCCGATTGCGAGAACTGCTGGGCGATCGCCGAAAAGCGGGCGCCCTGGCGCATCTGCTGGGTCAGCCGCTGAGCCAGTTGCAGGATCTTGGCGTCCTGGTCGGGACTGTCGACCGGCAGAAAGATTTCCGCCACATGGCTCTCCGGCTCGCCCGCGGTCCGCTTGAGTTGCGCCAAAGTCTCATTGATCTGATCATCGGTGATCGGGTTGGTCTCGACGGCCCGTCGCCGGACCAGCTTGGCCCAGACGATCGCCGCCGTGATCTGGTTGAGAAGCGCGCTCGACTCGATCCCGCGCGCCTTCAAAAAGGTCATCAACTGGCCGGGCTGCATGTGGTTCTGTTTTTCGAGTTGCGCGATCGCCCGCTTCAGCTCGGCGTCGATGGCGGCGACGTGCTGGCGCTTGGCTTCCTGCAATTCCAACTGCTCGTCGATCAGGGTGCGCAGAACCCGCGGAGCGAGTTGCTTTTCCGTCTGCGGCGTATCCGGCAGGTTGGAGGACAGCATGACCATCTTGAGACGGGATTGGAGATCCTGGACCGAGATGACCTGATCGTTGACGACGGCGGCGATGCGCACCTCAAAGGAAGGCCGCGGCGCAGCCGGCGTCGGCGAGAGCGCATTCGCCGGCCCGGCGGTCAGCACAAACCCGCAAATCCCGAGGATCGCCCCCGCTCCGAAAACCCTCTTCATCGCCGGCCCCCCAACACTGTGCCCCCGCCCCAGCCTACACCCGCGGTGTCCGCCTGTCGCCCGCCCGCGCGGCCCTGCGGCATTCAAGGAGTGAAATGCGCAAGGGCGTTACGCAGCGGCTGGCTGGAGACGACGATGAGACCGCCAAACGGCGTATCCAGCTCCAGGATGACAAAGACTGCCGAGGCGATCGCCAGCGCCCCCAGCGCGATCGTGGTATAAGAGAGAGCGTTGCGCGGCGCGGTCAGGCCAAAGCTGGCAAACACGATGACCAGCCAGAACACCAGGATCGCATAAAACGGAGTGGTGATCGAACTGCCCCCTTCCTCGATCAATTGCCAGCGGATCTGCATCAGATGCTGGAGCTGATCGAGACAGTCGGCGGCCAGCCTGCGGTGCGTCGGGTCCGGCGGGTTGAGATTGCGCAGATCGCGCTCGATGCGGCTGAGAATATCGCCCAGTGCCGGACTCTCGGACAGCGGGGTGCCCGGCAATCGGCTCAGATAATAATGCCCGGCGGGCTTTGGCTCGTTGCGCCAGGTGGTGGCGATCGCCGAGGCGGTGTAGCGGCGCAGCAGCACGCGATCCGGCTCGGTCCTGTCACCCCATTCCCGCAGTGACTGGTCGAGCCGGATGATGGCGATGGAAAATGCCTTCACATCGTTGCCGACCTTGTCAAACGAGGCTTTTACGGAGGTGGTCAGCAAGCCCAGCACCAGCGCTACAAAGGTGATCAGCATAATCGCGACGAGCTGAAGAAAATCGCTTGTCTCCGGGTTTCGGTGATGCTCCGACAGGAGCGGTCGGACGAGGATGCCAAGGGCGCTGCTGCCGAGCAGCAGGACCAGAACCACCGCGGCGCTTGCGGTCTCGGGCATGACAGCGGCGGACCGCGGCTCACGCGGCCGGTTCGGCGACCTTCAGTTCGCCGAGATAAGCCTCCCGGATCTGCGCGTTCTCGCGCAATTCGGCGGCGGGACCCGAGAGCACGACCTGCCCCGTTTGCAGGACGTAGGCGCGGTGGGCGATCTGAAGCGCCATGTTGGCGTTCTGCTCGACCATGAAGATCGTGGTACCCTGACGGTTGATCTTCTGGATGATCTCAAAGACCTGCTCGACATAGACGGGCGACAGGCCCATCGACGGCTCGTCAATGC
>JBOHMF010000198.1:0-7821 GCA_050730055.1 Allostellaceae bacterium | reverse complement strand
CGCCTCACCGTTGCCGTCGCGCGCGAGGCCTGGCCGTTCAGGCCGGGCTTCATGGAGCGGCTCGGCGACGGGCTCGCGATCGCCGGTATCCCGCGGGATTGATCGCTCGCGTCGCGACAAAAGCGGGATACGACGACGCGCCGTGACGAGTGCGGCATGGGTGAAGATCAGAACGCTTGCCATACCCCTGTCCCCGGCAGAGCGGCACGGCCGCGTATGCCCTATCGCCGACCCTATGCTCGTCGCGTCGAAGGTCCCCTGTGTTGTCGCGCCGGTCAGCGGCACCCGCCTCGGCGAGCGTCCGGAATCGGTGCAACCGCGCCATTCGGAACCTGACCGTCCAACGTCGCCTTTCCACTCTTAACCGACCTTGCCGAGGGATGCGAACGATCAGGCCGATTGCTCCCAATAACGGTCGCGCAACACCCGCTTCAACAGCTTGCCCGTTGGGGTGCGGGGCAGTTCGGCGGCAAAATCGATCGAGCGCGGGCATTTGACATGCGACAGGCGGGCGCGGCAGAAGGCGATGAGTTCTGCCGCCAACTCGGGGCCGGCGTCGGCAATATCGAGAGGCTGCACGACGGCCTTCACCTCCTCGCCCATTTCCGCGTTGGGGATGCCAAAGACTGCGGCATCGATCACCGCCGGATGCGTCACGAGAACGTTCTCCGCCTCCTGCGGATAGATGTTCACACCGCCCGAGATGATCATATGGGCCTTGCGGTCGGTCAGATAGAGGTAGCCCTCGGCATCGGCATGGCCGATGTCGCCGAGCGAGGCCCAGCCATTCGGGTGGTAGGCGGCGGCGGTCTTGGCCGGGTCGTTGTGATACGAGAACCGCGGCCCGCCGGCAAAGTAGATCTGGCCGGTCGCACCAGGCGGCAGTTCCTCGCCGTCTTCATCGACAATCTTGAGCACCCCGCCAAGGCTGCGCCCGACCGTGCCGGGATGCGCGAGCCACTCGTGCGAGTCGCAGAACGTGGTGCCGACACCCTCGGTCCCTGCGTAGTACTCGACGAGGATCGGACCCCACCAGTCGATCATCCGCCCCTTGACCTCGATCGGGCAGGGAGCGGCCGCATGCACCGCGCTCTTCAGCGACGAGAGGTCGTATTTCCGGCGCACCGCCTCAGGCAGCTTCAAGAGGCGGACAAACATCGTCGGCACCAGCTGGGTGTGCGTCACCCGGTACTGCTCAACAAGGCGGAGGAATTCCTCTGCCTCGAACCGCTCCATGATGATCGCGGTCCCGCCGACCATCGCGGCCACCGACGTGAAGAGCAGCGGCGCGGCATGGTAGAGCGGCGCCGGCGAGAGGTAGACCGACCCCGCGTCGAGACCGCACATCCGGCAGCACAGCGCATCGGCGAGCGGGTTCAGACGGTCGAGCGGCTCGTTGAGAAACGGCCGCTTGACGCCCTTTGGGCGGCCGGTCGTGCCCGATGAATAGAGCATTGCGTAGCCGGTGATCTCGTCGGTGACCGGAACGGGCGGCATCGCGGCCAGCGCCGCATCCCACGACCGCCAGCCGAGCCTCGCAGTGCCGGTCATGCAGCGGATCACTTCGGGCGCGAGCCGGGCGGCCGCCTCGTCTGCCGCCGCGGCCATCGCCTCGGTGGCAATAAAGACCCTGGCGCCGCAATCGGCGACGATATAGGCGATCTCGCCCGGCGAGAGATGGGTGCTGATCGCCGTGTAGTAGAGGCCGCAGCGTTGCGCCGCCCAGCAGATCTCAAAAAAGCGCAGCGAGTTCTCCGCGAGCAGCGCAATGTGGTCCTGCGGTTTGAGACCGAGGGCGCGGAACTGCTGCGCGCCCCGGTTCGAGGCGCGATCGAGTTCGCCGTAGGTGATCACCGACCCCGATCCGGCCATTTGATAGGCTGTCTTGTCGGGCCTTGTGCGCGCGTGATGGCTTGGGTGTAAGGTCATCGGCACCGCTCCCCGCCACGCCGTGCGGGGCACAGCTTAGCAGAAAGGAAAGAGCGCGATGCAGCTCGATGCCTCGATTGCGGCGGTCATCACCGGCGGCGCTTCAGGTCTGGGCGCGGCGACGGCGCGCCGCCTGGCCGGCCATGGGGTCAGGGTCGCACTGTTCGATCTCAACGCCGAACTCGGCGAGCGGGTGGCGGGCGAGATCGGAGGCGTGTTCTGCCGGGTCGACGTGACCTCGGATGCGGAGGTCGAGGCCGGGTTTGCGCACGCCCGCGGGCGCATCGGACAGGAGCGGGTTCTGGTCAATTGCGCCGGCATCGGCGGCGCCTTCAAGACCGCCGGGCGCGACAGGGAGACGGGCGAAATCAGGCATTTCCCGCTCGACGTGTTCGCGCGGATCATCCAGATCAACCTGATCGGCACCTTCCGCTGCATCGCCAAATCGGCAGCCGGAATGCTGACACTGCCGCCGGTTGAGGACGGCGAGCGCGGCGTCATCATCAACACGGCCTCGGTCGCCGCTCAGGACGGGCAGATGGGGCAGGCCGCCTATTCGGCTTCAAAGGCCGGCATTGTCGGCCTGACCCTGCCGGTTGCCCGCGACCTGATGGACGCCGGCATCCGCGTCAACACGATCCTGCCCGGGATCTTTGACACACCGCTCCTCCAGCGCGCCCCCGAGCGCGTCAAGGCCGGATTGGCGGCCTCGGTGCCGTTCCCGAAACGCCTCGGCCGCCCGGATGAATACGCGGCGCTGGCCGAAGCGATGATCACCAACGGCTATTTCAACGGCGAGAGCGTGCGGCTCGACGGCGCGATCCGCATGGCGCCGCGCTGAGCCGGGGAGAGCCGTCGATGCCGCTGGAGTTCAAGCGCTCGTGGGCGGATGAGGAGGTGGAACGCTTCCGCGATTCCTGGGTGCGCTTTATCGAGAGCGAGATGCTGCCGCAGGATGGCGAAGCGCGGCGGCGCGGCCATGTCGGGCGCGAATTGTGGCGGCGGGCGGGCGAACTCGGGTTTCTGTGCGTCGATATTCCCCCGGAATGGGGCGGCGCCGGCGGCGATTTCCGCCACGAGGCGGTGTTGCACGAGGAGATGGCGCGGCGGGCGCTCTCCGGCATGAGCATCGGCGTGCATTCGATCGCCGCCCATTACCTCTTCAACCACGGCACGATGGACCAGAAGCGCCGATACCTGCCGCGCCTTGCCAGAGGCGAACTGGTCGGCGCGATCGCGATGACCGAACCCGGCGCCGGCTCGGATTTGCAGGCGATCCGCACGCGGGCCGAGCGGCATGGCAACCAGTACGCGATCAGTGGCTCAAAGACCTTTATCTCCAATGGCTTCCTCGCCGGGTTGGTGGTGGCCGTGTGCAAGACCGACCCCGCCGAGCGGGCGCGCGGCATCTCGCTGATGCTGGTGGAGACCGCCGATTGCGCCGGCTTCCGGGTCGGGCGCCTGCTCGACAAGATTGGCCGCAAGGCGCAGGACACCGCCGAATTGTTCTTTGATGAGGTCATGGTTCCGGCCGACAACCTGCTCGGCGGTGTCGAGGGGCAGGGATTCGCCCAGCTGATGACCGATCTGCCATACGAACGGTTGATGATCGGCGCCGGCGCGCTGGCCGCAATGGAGGGGGCCTATCGCGCCACGCTCGAATATGTCCGCGAGCGGCAGGCCTTTGGCCGGCCGATCGCCGAATTCCAGAACACCCGTTTCAAGCTCGCCGAGGCGGCGACGCAGATCATGGTCGGCCGCTCCTTTATCGACCGCTGTGTCGAACAGCTGCTCGCCGGCACGCTCGACGCGGCGACCGCGGCGATGGCCAAGCTGTGGGCCTCGGAGACCGAAGGGCGGGTCATCGACGAGCTGTTGCAGCTGCATGGCGGCTACGGCTACATGAACGAATTCCTGATCGCCCGCATGTACGCCGACGCGCGCATCGCCCGCATCTACGGCGGCACCAACGAGATCATGAAGGAAGTCATCGCCCGCGCCCTGTGACAGCGGCAATTTGATCGCGTGACCTCGCAATACGAGTTGACCATCGGCAACACCCGGCACGATTCATGAGCATCCCGATCCGCAGCCTCGGGCCGGCGCCGCTGACAGTCGGACAGACCACTGTCGCGCCCGGCTCGCGTGCGCGCATGGAGCTCGACCTGATCGAGTTGGCAGACGGCGCAAAGGTGCGGCTGTCCGTCGCCGCAATCAATGGCGCGGGGCCTGGTCCGCGCCTCTATCTGGGCGCCGCCATCCATGGCGACGAGGTGAACGGCGTCGCAATCCTGGCGGAGGCCCTTGCCGGCATCGACCCGGCGAGGCTCTCCGGCAGCATCCTCTGTGTTCCGGTGCAGCACCCGCTCGCGTTTCATGCCGACCATCGCATTCCGCTCTCTCAATTCATGAAGTCGCCGCTCGACCAGGCGCCGATCGATGCGTGGACGTGCTTCCCGGGCGACCCGGCCGGAAACCTGGCCGAGACGGTCGCCGCCACGCTGTTTGGCCTGATCCGCCAGTGCTCCTGTGCGATCGATATCCACACGCCGACGCGAGGCGGGCGTTACGTGCCGATCGCGATCCTGCCGAGCCTGGCGCTGGGTGCCGCCGACGAGGCGTCCTTGTGGCTGGCGGAGCAGTTTGCCACCGGCTACATCATGAAGACCAATACCGGCATGTATGTCGGCAACGGCATTCTGTGCGTCGAAGCGACAAAGGCCGGGGTTCCAGCTTTCACATGCGAGATCGGCGAGGGGGGCCGCCTCGAACGCGCGATGATCGACGAGGGGGTGCGCTGCGTTCGCAATGCGCTCGTCGGGCTCGGCATGATCGCGGGCGAACGCCGGCCGCCCGCAGCCCATCACGTGATGCGCGAGTTTCTCGGTATTCGCGCGCGGCGAGGCGGTCTGTTGCACACGGTAGCGGAACTGGGCACAGCCGTCGCACAAGGCGATGTCCTGGCGCGCATTGTCGATATCTTTGGCGATACGGTCGAGACCGTGACGGCGCCGGCATCGGGCATCTTTGTCCGGGCGACGACATTGTCGACCGTCTCGACCGGGGAGCGCGTGGCGACGCTCGGTCTCTTCTGATTTGAACTTGTGAGCAGGATGGGTTCGGGACCGCTGAAAAGTTGAGGGTAACGCGCGCACCCCTATAAACTGCGCCATGCCGCAAGCTGGAGAGCCACAGCCTATGAAGATCGCCGCCGCGCGCCTGCTGCGCCTTCAAGGGACCTTGCGCACGCAAGGCGCGCTCTTTGAGCAACGCCAGGTCCGCCCGATCGACATCTATCCGGAGTATCGCACGCGCGATGATTTCGAGGGCGGCCAGCGGGTCGGCCCCGACACATTTCGGATCGAGCAGTTCTTCCTGCGCATCGAGACCGATCTGGGTCCGCACGGCATCGCCGGCCCGCTGCCCGAAATGGTCGCGACCTATGTGGCACGGTGCCTCCGGCCCATCCTGCTCGGGCAAGACCCGATTGCGCATGAGAAGCTGTGGGATCAGATGCATCGCATCATGGTCCATGGCCGCCAGGGCGAGGCGATGCTGGCGATCAGCGCCGTCGATTGCGCGCTCTGGGACTTGAAGGGCCGCTGGCTCGGCCAGCCGGTGTTCCGTCTGCTCGGCGGACCGACCCGCGACCGCGTCCCGGCCTACGCCTCGATGCTCGGCTTTGACGTGCTGGATGCCGGCCGGGTCCGCGAGCGGGCGGCGCAATACCGCGAGCTTGGCTATCCGGCGCAGAAATGGTTCTTCCGCCACGGCCCGGGGAGCGGAAGCGAAGGAATGCGCAAGAACGTCGAGCTGGTCCGAACCCTGCGCGAGACGCTTGGCGAGGACTACGACATCATGCTCGATTGCTGGCAGTCCTTTGATCCGATCTCCGCGATCGCGCTCGCGGAACGCATCGCCGAATACCGGCCGCGTTGGCTTGAAGAGGCGGTGATGCCGGACCGCATCGACAGCTACGTGCGGGTCAAGGAGCGCACCGACATCCCGCTCGCCGGCGCCGAGCACGAATACACGCGCTGGGGCTTCCGGCGCTTTATCGACGCGGGCGCGCTCGACATCGTCCAGCCCGACATCTACTGGGCGGGTGGGCTTTCCGAGACGCTGAAGATCGCCGCGCTGGCCAGCGCGCACGACCTCATCACGATCCCGCACGGCCACTCCTCGCCGGTCGGCATTCACTTCTCGCTGGCGCAGTCGCCGATCGCGACACCGCTGCAGGAATTCCTGATCAAGTGGAACGCGATCAATCAGCACTTCCTGGCCGAACCCGTCACTCCGCGCGAGGGTGCGATCGACGCTCCGACGACAGCGGGCATCGGCATGGATCTTGACCCGGCCAAGATCGAGCAGCAGGAAGAGGCATTTGCCGCGTGACCAAACCATCATCGCGAGCCGCCGCAATCAGACCTCTCTATCGCCGGGATCGAGGCCGCGCCCACCCGCGATCGCTTCCAGGACCGCGCAGGTAAATTTTCTGAGAAACTACGACGCCGCTGGCGTCCTTCTTTGGATGACGGAGCCGATCCGATCGTCCAGCCCATTCAGAATGCCCCTTCTCAGTAATTGACTTTGAACGTCGGGCTGTCCTCGGGCCGGGTCTTGCGATGGTCATAAATACGGGTGGTCGCGATATTGGCGTGGCCGAGCCACTCCTGGACCTTGGCGATGTCGGCCTGGTGGTCGAGCGCATTGGTGGCGGCCGTGGCCCGCAGACCATGTGCGCCGCGCAAGCAAGGCCGGACACATGGTTTGCACCCGACCGGGACGAAAGAACTCCAAATCCACCCCTTGCACCGCAGGGGCCATCCACACATGGCTCCATATCACCATGCGCCTGACCGTACTGAGCCAGTATGCCAAGGGCGTGGCGCGCAGCGATCCAGCCACAGGCGAGCGGCTGCTGGCCGGCATCGAGCGGATCAAGTGGTTGCTGTGGCACAACAACCTCCATCGCGCGGGGTTGGCGATGGACGATCTGCAAGCCGAGGTGGAGGGGCTGGAGGCGGACTATCCCCTTCGCGGCAAGTTCGTCCGGGCGATCCGCGAATTCATGATCTGCATCGCGAGCAACAGGGGCAGCCTGATCAATTATGGCGAGCGGTTTCGCGCCGGCGAGCGCATCTCCTCGTGTCTGGCGGAGGCCACGGTGAGCGTCGTGATCAGCAAGCGTTTTGCCAA
Source organism: Allostellaceae bacterium (assembly GCA_050730055.1). Lineage (GTDB taxonomy): Bacteria > Pseudomonadota > Alphaproteobacteria > ATCC43930 > CGMCC-115725 > AP-15. Next base: position 693 of record JBOHMF010000198.1, on the reverse strand, counting down.
GCGTCAGCAAATGCAATGGACGCCGCGCGGCGCGCACCTGTTGCTGCAAGCCCGCACCCGCACCCTCGACGGCACGCTGCGGCCGCTGTTCGAGCGATGGTATCCCGGCCTGGCCAACGACAACGCCGCCGATGCCGAGCACGCGGCGTGACCACCCCGCGGATTTTCATGCTCCCCTGGAAGCGCCTGACCGTGGCCTCCTTGAGGGTACGGTTCATGCGCTCGACCTGGCCGTTGGTCCAGGGGTGGTGGGGCCTGGTAAGGCTGTGGTCGATGCCGCCGCAGACGCAGGCCATGACAAAGGGGTGGGCGCGGTAGGACTGTATTTCGCCAAGTGATAAGGGCCAGGGCAAAGTGGAGCATGACAAGGTCGTTTTTCGGCTTTTTCTCCCACCGGATCAGAATGCGGCGAAAGCGGTTGAGCCAGGAGTGTGTGCGCTCGACCACCCAGCGCCGCGCCTTGGCACCGGCGTGGCGCACCGTCTCGCGCCTCTCCTCGCCGCGGGTGTGCAGATGCCGGGTGAAGGCGAATTCCACGGCCAGCGCGCGCGGCTCGGCGTAGTCGTACCCCTTGTCCAGGCAGAGGTTCTGCGGCGCCTATTGCGCGGCGATCTGGATGAGAAGGCAGCGACAATCAGGATGAGAATCCGGTGTCGCGGCGCCGGCATGATTGCCGCAACCTGAGTGTCGCGC
>JBOHMF010000197.1:0-7821 GCA_050730055.1 Allostellaceae bacterium | reverse complement strand
AGATCGCCCTGATGGTCGACCTCTCTTTGCGGCTCTATCACTACCTGCACGACAACCCGCAAAATCTCGCCGCTGTCCTTACTCCTTTCTTATCTATCTTCAATTAACACTCTCGAATTTTGATTGACCGTTGACCCTGCTGACTTGGCGGTACAGAGCCTGAAAGTTCAGTTTTAGCACCAAGCTAAAAACGGTACCTTCCCATCCGTTTATGGATTGCAGGAATTGAAGGATTCCGCTTCCAAGCGTCACACTTCATCGTCCGGTAAACGCGCAGTTATTGCTTTCGTCCTTGAGAGAATATGCGCCGGATGGGAGTATTATTTGAATGGACGTCTAGTTTTACAAACAGAGATAGATGCTCTGCGGTAAAAACTCCTCAAGCCAGTGGGTGATGCGATAGAATTACTGAATGGCGGACATGGCGACCCGCTACTCATCGCTGCCGATTTGGTCGGGGTGGCACCATAGCAACCATCGGCACACGATCTCTCCTGACATACTGTGCAATAGAAGATTTTTACGTCCCTTGCGCCCCAATCGACCGCGCTGCGCCTTCTTTCAGGAGTTTCTGCGCCGCGGGTTTGGACGCAGAGTGATCCGCATAGTGGAGCGGATGCGGGCTCAGCGTGTGGCGGAGCGGCCGCCCCTTGTACTCCGTCACCCGACGGGATCTCGGCGCACCCGCCGCGGTTTTTCCAGAGGCGCGCTGGCGAGCGATAGCTGACTTCGCGGCGATCGTGTCCCGAGGAGGTGTCCCGGCCGGCGCGCTGTCGCCTTCGAGCTGGGTTTGCGGCGTCGAAGTGGCGCCTGCTGATTCCGATATGATTCCGTTTCCGGCGCTTGCCCGCGGCCTTGTCGTCTAACCCATTGAAAAAATGGTGGGCGCGACTGGGATTGAACCAGTGACCCCTACGATGTCAACGTAGTGCTCTCCCGCTGAGCTACGCGCCCCGAGACCGGCGGCCGGCATTTGGCCGTGAGCCTGGTCCGGGGATGTAGCGGGTTTGCCCCGCCGTGGCAAGTCTTGCCCCGCGGACGAACCTGCGCGGGCCCGACCGTCTACCATTGCATCGGACGCCGGCACACCGAGTACCAGAGGCCGAGATTCTCGTTCTTCCACTGGGGATTGGCGCAGTCCTTGGCAAGCGTCGCAGCCGACATCTCCGATCCCGGCGGCGGCCGCACCGTATCATGCGAGCACCCCGCCAGCAGGACGACCACGACGGCGAGAAGAACCCATCTCACCAGCGCCTCCCTGGCAACACCATCACGGCGCGATCATCGGCTGGAGCCGCCGCCCTGACAAGGCGAGCCCGCATCACCGGGGTCCCGCGCGACGAAGCCGCACGGGGCGGCCTTTATGCTTGCCCTTGCCCCGCAGCGATGAAAGCGGTGTAAAGTCGCACCCGACAACCAGGGGGTGAACCCGCGATGAAGAACGACGACAGACCGCGCCACTATCGCGCGGACACCCTCCTCTCCCATCTCGGGCGCCACCCCGAGGCGCAATCGGGCGCCGTCAACCCGCCCGTCTATCACGCCTCGACGATCCTGTCGGCCAACATGGCCGAGTGGGAAGCGAAGCGCGATCCGGCAAAGCGCTTTGACATCGTCCGCTACGGTCTCCTCGGCACGCCCACCACCTTCGCCCTCGAAGAGGCGCTGGCGGCGATCGAGGGCGGCTCTCGCGCGATGCTGATGTCCTCCGGGCTGGCGGCGATCACCGCCCCGCTGCAAGCCTGCCTCAAATGCGGCGACCATCTGTTGATGACCGATTCGTGCTACGGGCCGGCGCGCAATTTCTGCGACAGGGTTCTGACCCGCTGCGGCATCGAGACGACCTATTACGATCCCTTGATCGGCGGCGACATTGACCGGCTGATCCGGCCCAACACCCGCGTCGTCTATACCGAGTCTCCGGGATCGCTGACTTTTGAGGTGCAGGACATCCCGGCGATCGCCACGGTAGCCCATGCCGCCGGGGCCACGGTGCTGATGGACAACACCTGGGCCTCGCCCCTCCTGTTTCCCTCCTTCGCCCGCGGTGTCGATGTGTCGATCCACGCGGCGACCAAATACATCGTCGGCCATTCCGACGTGATGCTGGGGGCGGTCATCACCACCGAGGAGGCGTATCTGCCGGTGCGCACAATGGCGGCCGATCTCGGCCATTGCGCGGCCCCCGACGACGCCTATTTCGCGCTGCGCGGTCTGCGCACCCTGTCGGTGCGGTTGGAGCGGCACCAGAAGAATGCGCTCACCGTCGCGCGCTGGCTGCAAACCCGGCCGGAGGTGGCGCGCGTGCTCTACCCCGCGCTCCCCGAGGACCCCGGCCACGCCCTGTGGAAGCGCGATTTTGTCGGCGCCAGCGGTCTTTTTGGCGTCGTCCTGAAGCCGGCGCCGCAGACGGCCGTCCATGCCCTGATCGATGCGCTCGATCTCTTTGGCATCGGCGCCAGTTGGGGCGGGTTTGAGAGCCTCATCCAGCCGACCACTCCCGCGCGCATCCGCAGCGCGACGCGCTGGCAGGCGGAGGGTCCGACCCTGCGGCTGCACATCGGCCTCGAAGACCCGCAGGACCTGATCGCCGATCTCAAAGGCGGGTTTCACGCCTTGCGCCGAGTCATGGCGGCGTGAGCAGGGATCAGGTGAGACCGTAGCGGGCGATCGCATCCTCGTCGAATTTGAGACCGAGGCCCGGCGCGCTCGGCAGGACGAGCTCGCCGTTCTGCGGTTTTGGCACCTCCTCAAACAGGCGGAAGAGCCGCGGCATGTATTCGACGGTCAGCCCGTTTGGCACCGCGCCGACGAGATGGACATGGATCTCCGGCACCCCGTGACTGACCACCGGCAGGTTGAAGGCTTCGGCCATGCCGGCGATCTTCAGCCAGGGTGTGATGCCGCCGGCGCGCACCTGGTCGATCATCACGATATCGACCGAGCGCGCCTCCATCATGTGACGGAACGGCGCGATCCCCCACAGATATTCGCCGCCGGCAACCGGCGTGTCGAGCGCCGCGGCGACGCGCGCGAGGCCGGGATAATCGTCGGCCGCGGTCACATCTTCGAGCCAGAAGAGGCCGACCCCGGCCGCTTCGACCCGGCGGCCGAGGTCGATCGCCTGCTCCGGCCGCCAGCGCTGGTTGATGTCGCACATCAGCACCATCTCGGGTCCGACCGCCTCGCGGACGACGCGCGCACGCTCGATCTCCTGTGCCGGCGAGGTGGCGCCCGGCAGGGCCAGTTGCATCTTGGCTTGGCGCCAGCCCTGTTCCTTGAGGCGCTGGCCGGCCGCGGCGGCGTCTTCAAGCGCGATCCCGCGCCTGAGCGCGCCGCTGGCATAGGTGGCGATGCGCTCGCGCTCGCCGCCCAGGAGCTTCCACAACGGCAGACCGAGCGCCTTGCCCTTGATGTCCCACAGCGCCACGTCGAGCGCCGAGAGCGCCATCGTGAAGATCCCGTCGGGACCCGAGGAGGCCGCGGCCGCGGCGAGCTTGGCGCCAACCGCCTCGACCCGCAGCGGGTCCTCGCCGAGGGCCAACTCGCTGAGCTCCTCGACGGCACGTTGCAGGCTGCGGGTCAGCGCGCCGCCAAAATAGGTGACGCCCAGCCCCTCGATGCCGTCGTCGGTCAGAACGCGCACGGCGACGATCGGGTTGGTCGCCCGCGGGTTCTCGGAAAATCCGGCGAGCGGCTCGTCATTCGGAAGGCGCACGACATGGGTGCGCACGCTTGCGATCTTCATGCCGCCGCTCCATGTCGCCGGATCGTTTCGCGATTGAAGGCAAGGCCGAGCCCAGGCTTTTGCGGCATCGCCAGCGCGCCGTCCTCCAATTGCGGCACCTCCTCAAAGAGCGGCATCAGCCACGGCATGTATTCGACCGTCAGCCCGTTTGGCACCGCGCCGACGAGATGGACATGGACCTCGGGGATCAGATGGCTCACGACCGGCAGGTTGAAGGCTTCGGCCATGCCGGCGACCTTGAGCCACTGGGTGACGCCGCCGACGCGCACCAGATCGATCATCACAATATCGACCGAGCGGCTCTCCATCATGTGGCGGAACGGCACGATGCCCCAGACATATTCGCCGCCGGCGACCGGGGTTGTGAGCGCCGCGGTGACGCGCGCGAGACCCTCATAGTCGTCATGCGCGGTCACGTCCTCAAACCAGAAGAGGCCGACCCCCGCCGCCTCGACCCGGCGGCCGATGTCGATTGCCTCTTCCGGTCGCCAGCGCTGGTTGATGTCGCACATCAGCTTGATGTCGGGACCGATCGCCTCGCGCACCCGCCTCATGCGTTCGACCTCGCGGGCCGGCGTCGTCTCACCCGGCAGGGCGAGCTGGGTCTTCATCTCGCGCCAGCCTTTTTCCTTCAGGGTGGCGGCGGATTTGACCACCTGGTCGAGCGAGAGGCCGCGCATCAGCGCGCCGCTGGCATAGCTCGGCACGCGCTCGCGCGCCCCGCCCAGAAGTTTCCACAACGGCTGGTTCAGGGTCTTGCCGCGGATGTCCCACAAGGCCATGTCGATCGCCGACAACGCGAGGTGAAAGATGCCGCCGGGTCCGGCCGAGCCGGCCGCCGCACGCAACTTTGCCGCGACCGCCTCGACGCGCAGCGGGTCCTCGCCCAGGGCCTGCGCGCCCAATTCATCGACGGCGTGTTTCAGAGTGCGGCTCAAGGCGCCGCCAAAATAGGTGACGCCAACGCCGACGACGTCGTCGTCGGTCTCGACTTCGAGAGTGACGATCGGGCGGGTGCCGCGCGGATTGTCGGGAAAGCCGGCGAGCGGCTCGTCGGCCGGCAGCAGGACCAGATGGGAACGGATACCGGAGATCTTCATCGCGCGCCTCGGCTTGGGTCCCGGCGCCGCCCGATGGATTTTTCAGGTCGGCGCGGGAGCGGGGTTCGAAAAGGAGCGGGACCGCCAGAATAGCCTAAAATGCGATGGGCGGCGCGGCGAAAGGGAGCCGGGATTGCCTCTCATCTTTCCAACGTTGTCGCAGCACGACCGCAACAAAGGGCTGAATGATGAGAATTGCTGTCGCCGCGCTGGCGGCGCTGATGCTCTCGGGTCTGGCCGGCACGGCTCAGGCCCAGGTGCCGCGCGGCTCCTATCTGCGCAGCTGCACCGACGTACGGATGCGCGGCGATGCGCTGATCGCCGTCTGCCGCCGGGCCCGCGGCGAGATGGAGCGCACCGTGCTCCCCGATGTCCGCCGCTGTGTCGGCGATATCGGCAACCAGAACGGTCATCTGGCGTGCGATTACGGCAACCGCCGGGAGCACCGCCGCCGGTATTGATCCATCACGGCCGGCGCGGCCGGTCAAAGCGTGGAGCGGAAAAGCTGCCCAGCCTTTCGATGGAGCGGCTTTTCCGCTCTGCGATCTGATCCGGTCAGGTGCGGTAGCTCGGGTCGAGGCGGTCGCAGAGGCGCAGCAACGCCGGCCATTCGCGCTGGCCTTGCAGCCGCGGCTCGTTGCCGCTAAAGAGCGCGGCCTGACGCTCGCAGGTGTCGGGCGACGGCGTGACGATGTGGGCTCCGGCCGCGGCGGCGGCCTGGATCTTGAGTTGCGCCGCGGCCGAGCGCTCAAAATGATAGGTCAGCGAGAACGCCTCGGCGACATTGCGCCCGGTCGCCAGGAGGCCGTGGTTGCGCATCACCAGCACCGGGTGGTTGCCGATGCTCTGCTGCAACCGCTCGCGCTCGTCGAGATCGAGCGAGACACCCTCGTAATCGTGATAGCCGAGCCGGTTGTAAAAGCGCATCGCCCATTGCGACAGCGGCAACAGGCCCTCTTCGAGCGCGCCGACGGCGATATCGGCCTCGGTATGGGTGTGGACCACGCACTGGACATCGGCGCGGCCCATGTAGATCGCGCTGTGGATGACAAAGCCGGCGCGGTTCGGCTCGTGCTCGGCAGGTTCGACGAGGTTCCCCTTGAGATCGATCTTCAGCAGGTTCGAGGCGGTGATCTCGTCAAACATCAGCCCCATCGGATTGATCAGAAACTGGTCGTCATGACCCGGCACGCGCGCCGAATTGTGCGTCAGGACCAGATCGTCCCAGCCGAAATGGGCGATCAGGCGGTAGCAGGCGGCGAGATCGACCCGCGTGGCCCATTCCTCCGGGCTGATGTGGCGCGGCCGGGCCGCGATATGGGTTTCGAGCGTGTCCATCGGTGTTCTCCTTATTGCTGGTGCTCACACCGGCGTGAAGCAAGGCACCGGCGGACCGCCTTCGGTGGGCTTGAAGACGAGCTTCACCTTCTGCCCGATGCGGACCCGATCGAGATCGCAATCGACGATGTTGGTCATCATCGTCGGCCCTTCGGCGAGCGTCACATAGGCGATCGCGTAGAGGACGGGAGTGCGGCGCATCACGCTGTAGGTGTAGATCGCGCCCTCGCCCGAAGCCTGTTCCAGCCGGGTCCTGTCGCTGAAGCAGAACGGGCAGAGCGCGCGCGGATAATAGTGCGTCGCGCCGCAGGCGTCGCACTTGCCGATCATGAATCGGCCGGCGGTGGCGGCATCCCAGAACGCCTTGGTCTCGGGATTGGGCTGCGGCGCCGGGATCTTGCGCTCTTGGCCGGGCATCTCTCTCACTCCCTTTCCATGATGACCGTGGCCGCGGCGTGGCGCGTGCCAAGCGAGCCGCCGGTGCCGTGCGCCAGCGCGAGATGACAACTCGGAACCTGCACCTTGGGGTGCGCCTCGCCGCGCAACTGGCGCACCGCCTCGACAACCTTGGTCAAGCCGCCGCGGTTGGCCGGGTGGTTGTTGCACAATCCGCCGCCGTCGGTGTTGAACGGCAGCTTGCCGGTCCCGGAGATCAGGTTGCCGTCGGCGACAAAGCGGCCGCCCTGCCCCTTTTCGCAAAACCCGAGATCCTCGATCTGCATCAGCACGGTGATCGTGAAGCTGTCGTAGATCGAGGCGTACCGGATGTCGGCCGGCTTGACCCCGGCTTCGGCAAAGGCCGGCGGTCCCGACCACACCGCGCCCGAATGGGTCAGATCGAGCCGGCCGCCCATCTGGTGCTTGGGCGCCTCGCCGGCGCCGATGATCCTGACCTGCGGCCGGTTGAGGCTCCGCGCCACCTCGGGCGCGGCGACGATGATCGCGCCGCCGCCGTCGCTGATCACGCAGCAGTCGAGGCGGTGCAGCGGATCGGCGATCATCGGCGAGTTGATGACATCCTCGACCGTGACGACGTTGCGCAGCATCGCGTGCGGGTTGTATTGCGCATGGTGCGAGGCGGCGACCTTGATCCAGGCGAGCTGCGCGCTGGTCGTGCCGTACTGGTGCATGTGCCGCATCGCGCACATCGCGTACATGTTGGCGGTGGCGGGTCCGTAGGGCGCCTCAAACGGCGAGTCGGGCGTGTTCTGGACGGCGCGCAACGCGGTGCCGGTGGCTTGGCCCTCGCTGCGCGGCTTGCCGGCCAGGGTGATCAGCGCGATCTTGCACTTGCCTTCGGCGATCGCCTCGGCGGCGTGGCCGACATGGATGATATAGGAAGAGCCGCCGGTATCGGTCGAATCCATGTGGCGCAGTTTGAGGCCCATGTAGTCGGCCATCGACAGGGGGCCGAGTCCGGGCGCGTCGCCGGCGCAGAAATAGCCGTCGATGTCGTCCTTGTTGAGGCCGGCGTCCTGGAGCGCACCCCTGGCCGATTCGGCGTGCAGCTGCGCCAGGGATTTGTCGTCGGCCTTGCGCGTCGGGTGCTCATAGACGCCGACGATATAGGCTTTGCCCTTAATGCTCATGATCGGCTCAACTCCCCGCAAGCGGCGCTGCCGCATCGGATACCGT
>JBOHMF010000196.1:0-7854 GCA_050730055.1 Allostellaceae bacterium | reverse complement strand
CCTTTTGCGTCGTCACCCTCTCCGACCGCTACGGCGGCGCCGAGGTCTCGCCGACGGCCTATCGCGCGATGATGGCCGAGGCGGCGGCGGCGCTCGTCCCCTTTGAGCAAACCCATCGCATCCTGCGCCAGGTCGCCCTGGGCCGGGTGCAGATGCTGGGCAGTTCCGGAACGGTCACGACCCTGGCCGGCGTGCACATGGCTCTGCCGCGCTACACCCGCGCTCTCGTCGATGGCAGCACGCTGACCTTTGAGCAGATCGCCGTCGTCTCCGCCCATCTTGCCGCGCTCGACCTGGCCGGCCGCGCCGCCAACCCGTGCGTCGGCCAGGAGCGCGCCGACCTCGTGCTGTCCGGCTGCGCGATCCTCGACGCGATCTGCGCGGCCTGGCCGGTCGGCCAACTGCGCGTCGCCGATCGCGGGGTGCGCGAGGGCATCCTGTTTGATCTGATGCAGCGCTGAGCGGGTGCCGAGATGACCGGGGTTTCGCGCGGCAGCGGCGGGGGTGAGCGGGTGGCGGTGCGGCTGCGCCATCGGCACAAGCCGTCTTCGGCCGCCTGGCTGTCCCGCCAATTGAACGACCCTTATGTCGCCGCCGCGCGGCGCGCCGGCTGGCGCTCACGCGCCGCCTTCAAGCTGATCGAGATCGACGAGCGTTTTCATCTGTTGCGGCCGGGGCTGCGCGTCGTCGATCTCGGCGCGGCACCCGGCGGGTGGACACAGGTTGCGGTCGCGCGCACCGGCGCCGGGCGGGGCCTTGTGGTGGCGGCCGATCTCGCCGAGATGGAGCTCATAGAGGGAGCCGTAGTGCTGCGCCTCGATCTGCGCGAGGAGGGCGCGCTCACCGCGCTCAGCGCCGCACTCGGCGGCCCGGCCGATGTCGTGCTGAGCGACATGGCACCGGCGACGACGGGTCACGCCGGGACCGATCACCTGCGCATCCTGGCGCTCGCCGAAACCGCCCTGGCCGTCGCCGCCGGCGTGCTGAAGCCAGGTGGAAGTTTTCTCGCCAAGGTCTTTCGCGGCGGCGCCGAGGGCGAGTTGCTCGCCGCGCTGAAACGCGCCTTTGCCGAGCTGCGCCACGTCAAGCCCCCGGCGAGCCGCGCCGAATCGGCCGAGACCTATGTTCTTGCCCGCGGCTTTCGCGGGTCTGCGCGCGGCCCCGCATAGCAGCCGCGACAGCCGCTCCCCTTTTTCCAGCCGCGCACTGGTGTATAGTGCGGCGCCTCGAAACGGAGGCGCGGATGGAAATCCGACAGGCGCTGACCTTTGACGACGTGATGCTCGTCCCGGCAGCGTCGGCGATTCTGCCCAATGAAACCGACACCCGCTCGCGGCTGACGCCCGAGGTCGAACTCGGTATCCCCTTGATGTCGGCGGCGATGGACACCGTCACCGAGAGCGCGCTCGCGATCGCGATGGCGCAGGCCGGCGGGATCGGCGTCATTCACCGCAACATGGGAATCGCCGAGCAGGCCGACGAGGTGCGCAAGGTCAAGAAGTTTGAGGCCGGGATTGTTGTCAACCCGGTCACCATCCAGCCCGGCGAGACCCTCGCCGATGCCTTGCGGCTGATGGCCGAGCACCGCATCTCCGGCATCCCCGTGGTCGAGCGCACCCGCTCGGATCGCGGCCCCGGCCGGCTGGTCGGCATCCTGACCAACCGCGACGTGCGTTTTGCCAGCGATCCGCGGCAGAAGGTCGCCGAGCTGATGACGTGCGAACACCTTATCACGGTGGACGAGAACGTCTCGCGCGAGGAAGCCAAGCGCCTCCTGCACCAGCATCGCATCGAGAAGCTGCTGGTGGTGGACGAGCATTACCGCTGCATCGGTCTCATCACCGTCAAGGACATCGAGAAGGCCGAGCGCTACCCGACCGCGTGCAAGGACGAGCACGGCAGGCTGCGCGTCGCCGCCGCGACCGGCACCGGCCCCGATGGGATCGAACGCGCCGAGGCGCTCTTTGCCGTCGGTCTCGATGTGCTCGTCGTCGATACCGCGCACGGCCATTCCGAGCGCGTCCTGGAGACCGTGCGCGAGATCCGCCGCCTCACCAATTACACCCAGCTTCTCGCCGGCAACATCGCCACCGCGGCGGGCGCCCGCGCCCTGATCGAGGCCGGCGCCGACGCGGTCAAGGTCGGCATCGGGCCGGGGTCGATCTGCACGACGCGGGTGGTCGCCGGGGTCGGCGTGCCGCAATTCACCGCCATCGCCGACGCCGTCGAGGAATGCCGCAAAGCGGGCGTGCCGGTCATCGCCGACGGCGGCATCAAGTTTTCCGGCGATCTCGCCAAGGCGATCGCCGCCGGCGCCGACTGCGCGATGCTGGGGTCGCTGTTTGCCGGCACCGATGAGAGTCCGGGCGAGGTTTTTCTGTATCAGGGCCGCAGCTACAAATACTATCGCGGGATGGGGTCGGTGGGCGCGATGGCGCGCGGCTCGGCCGACCGCTACTTTCAGGAGGAAGTGACCAACACGCTGAAACTGGTGCCCGAGGGGGTCGAGGGCCGGGTTCCGCACAAGGGGCCGCTCGGCGCCATCATCCACCAGTTGATCGGCGGGTTGCGCGCGGCGATGGGCTATACCGGCAACCGCACGATCCGCGAGATGCAGGAGAACTGCACCTTTGTGCGGATCACCAGTTCGGGCTTGCGCGAGAGCCATGTCCACGATGTGGCGCTGATCCGCGAGGCGCCTAATTATCCCCAGAATGTGTAACGGAGTCGCCCCGGCTGCGGGGCGTGGGTTGAAGCAGACAGACCATGACCCCGGGCCATGACCCCGGGCCATGACCCCGGGCCATGACCCCGGGCGCGCAGGTCGCGGCGACGATCGAGATCCTCCACGGCATCGAAGACGGCGCGCGCCCGGCCGATGACGCCGCCGCCGACTATTTCCGCCGGCGCCGCTATATCGGCGCCAAAGACCGGCCGGCGATCGCCGGCCATGTCTACGAGGTGTTGCGCCACCGCGCCGCGCTCGACTGGTGGATCGGCCGCGTCACCGGGAACGCCGTGCCGGGAGCGTCGCGCGGCCGCGTGCTGGCGAGCCTTGCGCTGATCGCGCTGTGGCCGCCCGAGAAGATCGCGCGCTCCTGTGACGGCGATCGTTTTCACCCGGCGCCGCTCGACCGGGCCGAGGAGAAGCTGGTCGCCGGTCTCGCCGGGCATACCTTGCACCATCCGGCGATGCCGCGCGCGGTCAGAAACGATGTGCCGGAGTGGCTCCTGCCCTCTCTCGAACGCGCGCTCGGCCCCGGTCTCGAAGGCGAGATCGCGGCGTTGAATGCCTCGGCCCCGGTCGATCTGCGCGTCAATTCCCTGAAGGGGGATCGCGAGACGGCACGGCAACGACTCGCCACCGAGGGGGTTGCAGCCGCGCCGACGCCGTTCTCGCCGCTGGGGCTGCGCCTCAAACAGCGGGCGCCGCTGTCAGGTCTTGCCGCCTTCCGGGAGGGGCTCGTCGAGGTCCAGGACGAAGGCTCGCAATTGGCCACGCTGCTCGCCGATGCGCGGCCCGGCATGCGGGTCGTCGATTTCTGCGCCGGAGCGGGCGGCAAGACCCTGGCCCTGGCCGCGCAGATGCACAACCGCGGCAAGCTCGTCGCTCTCGATGTCTCGGACCGCCGGCTGGAACGCGCCGGGATGCGGCTGCGGCGCGCCGGGGTTGGCAATGTCGAGCGCCGCGCGCTCTCAGGGGAGCGTGACCCGTGGGTCAGGCACCACAAGGAGAGCTTTGACCGCGTGTTTGTCGATGCGCCCTGTCTCGGCACCGGCACCTGGCGGCGCAACCCCGACGCCAAATGGCGCATGGGCCCGCACGATCTGGACGAGCTTGTCGTGCGCCAGCAGGACATTCTGCAAAGCGCGGCGCGGCTCGTGCGGCCGGGCGGCCGGCTCGTCTATGCGACCTGTTCGCTGTTGTGCGAGGAGGACGAAGACCAGGTCGAGGCGTTTCTGACAAGCGCGCCCGATTTTGCCCTCCTGCCCGCCGCCGAGGCGTGGCGCGAGCCCATCGGCGGCACTCCGCCCGCCGGCAGCGGGCGCACGCTGCGCCTCTCACCGGCGCGCCACGGCACCGACGGCTTTTTTGTCGCGATCTTCGCTCGCCGCGAGTGCGCGGCCACGGCGCCCGCTTCTTGAGAAACGTACCAGAATAGCATATATTCTGGTCAGAATTACCGTTAGCAGGGCCGATGATGGCTGTTTGGCAAATTCAGGACGCAAAAGCTCGGCTCAGCGAGGTCATCGCCCGCGCCTGCCGTGACGGGCCGCAAACGATCACCCGCCACGGGGCCGAGCGCGCGGTCGTGCTGTCGATCGAGGATTATCGAGCGCTGGTCGCACGCAAGCCCGATTTCCGGGCGCATCTGCTCGGCGGGCCAAAGGTCGAGGATTTTTCGATTCCGCGCGACCGCGATGCCGGCCGCGACATCGAACTGTAATCATGGCGGCCGGCTATCTTCTCGATACCAACGTCGTCTCCGAAACGCGCAAGCTGCGCGCCGATCCGCGCGTGACTGGGTTTCTGGAGGCCGCGAACGCGGAGCGCCTGTTTCTCAGCGTTCTGACGCTCGGGGAGCTGCGCAAGGGCGTCGCGGCAAAGCGTCGGACGGATGCCGGAATAGCGGACCGACTCGCTCTCTGGGTGGACGAGATCGAATGCAGCTTCACCGATCGCGTGTTGCCGGTGGACGCCGCCGCGGCGCGGATCTGGGGCGAGCTGTCGGCCGCCCGCAGCCTCCCGGTCGTCGATACGCTGATCGCCGCGACCGCGATGACGCGCGGTCTGACATTAGTGACGCGCAATGCCCGCGATGTCGCGGCCACCGGCGTCATGCTGCTCGATCCATGGGCCGCTCGCTGACCGGCGGCCCGGCGGCGGTGCGTCGCAGCGCCGACGGCTTCTCTGTCGTGATCTTCAAACGTAGAGGCGCCCCGATTACGGATCTGGACATTAAGAGGCGGAATTTGGCTTGACCCGTATGTTGGTTGGATGTATTACAGATCTGATCCGTGAAATAGAGGGGGCCAATGAACGGAAGTATATCCACGGATGTCGTGCATTGTTGGAATAGGCTGCATGAACTTGCCGACTGGGCGCTCCAAACGCAAACCGATCCCCGAGAACGCGCAGCGAAGGTCGTCCAATCGCTCGTAGCGCATGGTGATCAAGCCGATATAGACCAGCTTCGAAACATCGTAGGTACGGAACTGGCAGCAGAGGAGGGGCGCCAAGTATCGCTGCCTGCACTCCAACGACATAGCGTCTGGTTGTCTGTTTTGAGCGCTGCCAAGGCTGCCCTACGTACATGAGACAAAAATCGCGAGCGATCCGGAGAGTGCTCGCGCCGGATCGTCACCATCAGGCATAAGCCAAAGGAGGGCGGGGAAGCTGATGACTGATAGATGGTGGGATAAAGAGGCGGCACGGCTTAGCCTTGCTGTGCGGAACAGTGAGATGGTTAAAGACGAGAGGGTTGGAACTGTTGAAGCACGCCGATCTGCTGTCTATCCTCGTGAGGATGTTACAATGCTTGTATCTCTACTTTCATCTGCAAATTATCAGCTGCGTTCAATCCGAAATCTCCTCGCCGTGATAACCTTAGATGTCGTATTGATCGGCCTGAGGATCGTTTACCATTTATAGGCCATGCGTGACAGGGGCTTATAATGCCGCATAGCGCGATCGGGAAGGGAGGAGTAAATGAATTCACTCTGGTTCGATAATCTCGCGCGGCGCGCGATAGACCCTGCTCTTGAGGCGGTTAAGAGGGAGGCGGAGGGTCAAGACCCCGATTACATAGCAGTAGTACCATTGGCTGCACCAGCCTCCAGGGACCGGTGCCTGCTGAGTATTACCAACCGGCACGTCACAAGGCCGCAAATGAGCGGAACCCTATCGCTCGCTGCTGGCTCGGGGGAAACGGTACGCATTACGCGCTCGCTCCGTTGGCTAGATAACGGGCAACCAGTCGCCGTTACCGACCTAAACTCTGCCGAGGTGACTGAGGCCAAAGTCAAACGGATAGCACGGGATTTCGTAGATCATTTCTTCGCACAATTGCCGGAGGGCACTCAACGAACTCTGGCTATCCAAATCATTGCATGACCGACCGCATCCTGATCCTCGATTTTGGCAGCCAGGTGACGCAACTGATCGCGCGCCGCGTGCGCGAGAGCGGGGTCTATTGCGAGATCCACCCGTTCAACATCCCGGATGAAAAGCTGCGCGCCTTTGCGCCCCGCGGGATCATCCTCTCGGGCGGCCCGGCCTCGGTGACGCTCGGCCACACGCCGCGCGCGCCTGAGGCTGTCTTTGCCCTCGGCGTGCCGGTCTTGGGCATCTGCTACGGGATGCAGACGATGTGCGCGCAATGGGGCGGCCATGTCACGCTGTCCGAGCACCAGGAGTTCGGCCGCGCCTTTATCGATATCATTGGCGAGTGCCGGCTGTTTGAGGGGTTGTGGCCAAAGGGCGGGCGCGCGCAGGTGTGGATGAGCCACGGCGACCGCGTCGAGGCGTTGCCTCCGGGCTTTCGTGCGGTCGCGGCAAGCGAGGGTGCGCCCTATGCCGCGATCGCCGACGACGAGCGCCGGCTCTATGGTGTCCTTTTTCACCCCGAGGTCGTGCATACACTCGAGGGTGGCGAACTCCTGCGCAACTTCACGCACCATGTCGCCGGGTGCCGCGGCGACTGGACGATGGCGCGCTTTCGCGCCGAGGCGATCGAACGGGTCCGCCGGCAAGTCGGCGGGGCCGGCGTTGTCTGCGGCTTGTCGGGCGGGGTCGATTCGACGGTCACGGCGGTCCTGTTGCACGAAGCGGTCGGCGACCAACTGACCTGCATCTTTGTCGATACCGGGCTGCTGCGGGCGGGCGAGGCGGAAGAGGTCGTCGAACTGTTTCGCGGCCATTACAACATTCCTCTCACTCACCGCGACGCCGGCGCGCTGTTTCTGGAAAAACTCGCCGGCGTCACCGATCCCGAACAAAAGAGAAAAACGATCGGCGCCGCTTTTATCGATGTCTTTGACGAGGAGGCGGGAAAGCTCTGCGGCGTCGAATTTCTGGCGCAAGGGACGCTTTATCCCGATGTCATCGAGTCGGTCAGCCCCTTTGGCGGTCCCTCGGTCACGATCAAGTCGCACCACAATGTCGGCGGTCTGCCCGCGCGCATGACATTGAAGCTCGTCGAGCCTTTGCGCGAACTGTTCAAGGATGAGGTGCGCGAACTGGGGCGTGAACTCGGGTTGCCGGAGCGGCTCGTCGAACGTCACCCGTTTCCCGGCCCGGGTCTCGCGATCCGCATTCCCGGCGAAGTCACCCGCGAAAAGCTCGCCATTCTGCGCCGCGCCGACGCGATTTTTCTGGAAGAGATCCGCAATGCCGGGCTTTACGGCGCGATCTGGCAGGCTTTTGCCGTCCTGCTGCCGGTCCGCACGGTGGGGGTGATGGGCGACAGCCGCTCCTATGACTTTGCCTGCGCGCTCAGGGCGGTGACCTCGACCGACGGCATGACCGCCGATTATTTCCCGTTCCCGCACGAATTTCTCGGACGCGCGGCAACCCGTATCATCAACGAGGCGCGCGGCATCAACCGCGTCGTCTACGATATCACCTCAAAGCCGCCCGGCACGATCGAGTGGGAATGATTTTGGCCCATCCGGGAGCATCCCAGACTATCCCAGAAAACCACATAAGCCACTGAAGTAAATAATTAAACCAGTCATTACCTATCGGCAGCTATCGGGGCGCAGAAATCCGATCTGACGGGACGGCTGACGGTGGTCGACCCTATTGCCTCCCGTCACAATCGCGACTACCGTCATGGTGACGCGGGCCTCTGA
>JBOHMF010000195.1:0-7928 GCA_050730055.1 Allostellaceae bacterium | reverse complement strand
GGCCAGGCGAGTTGATCACCAAGTCCGTGCCGATGGTGAACGTCACCCCGTCGTCGTGACTGGCCGTGAACGTCTCGCCGGTGGTGACAGAGACCGTCCCTTTGATCTCCAGCAACGTCCCGTCCATCGAATCGAGGGGGTTGCCGGTGCCCCCGGTGACCACGCCGCCGCCGCTCGCCAGCCAAGTGCCGATATGGTAGATCGCACTGGTGTCGGTCGGGTTGAAGTTCAGCGGCGAGGGCGCCGTGAATGTCACCGTTGGTGCACTCGCGGAGATGGCCGACGCGACCGAGGCGGTGGTCGCGTTTCTCGCATTGGTGGTGGTCGTCTCATAGATGGTGCCCGTGACCGTATTGGCCGCGGCCGGCAGAACGCCGACGGCAGCGACCGCCGCCATCGCGGCGGTGCCCAGCAGCACCTGCCTCAATAGGCCCTGTCTCATCAGATTTCCTTCCTTGCTTAACATGCGTTCAACGACCAGAAAAGCGGCAAAATCTGTGCCAAATCCTCATAAATCAATTATATCAAATACTTACTTCAGGAAGCCGACGGGGATCGGCCACCGCCGGCCGCGGAATGTAAAGATTCTCGACAGAACATATCAGGAACCTTTACCTCCCGCATCGGCCCGATCGGCAGCGGGCGCCCGCAATCTCCGCCCGGCGTCCGGCTCCCGCCGCTCGCGGAAGCCGCGGCCCGGAGTCCTACCCGAAGCATAAAAGTTTGATTTTGTTAGGCATTCGAGACATTATCCGCGACGGCTGCGGCGCCGGCCGGCGCTTCGCGGGCGGCTCGATACGGCCCTCGCGGTTCGCGCGATCCTTGAGCGAGTCGTCGTGTTTTTTTACACATGGGTTATTTGTTGATGGGGTCCGGCGGCCTTTATTACCGGAAGAGCCTCGCGTCCGATCCATCGCCGGGCCAGGATCGGTGCCGATTCGACACCGCCGCGGTTTGCGCGGACCGCTGTCATGGTTTTTTACACAGAATAAAAATCAAAAGAGGGACATCGGGCGCCGCGGTCTATTCCGCGATCAGCGCCCTGAGGCGATAGATCAGATCGAGAGCTTCGCGCGGGCTGAGGTCGTCGGGACGGGTCTCGCGCAACAGCGCCTCGGCCGCGGATGGACGCGCCGCAGGTGCCGCGCCGCGCGGGCGCGCCGCGCGAAACAGCGGCAGATCATCGGCGAGGCGCGCCAAGGCTCCGCTTTCCTCGCCCTTTTCCAGAAGCGCCAGCACTTCCTCGGCGCGCGCCGTCACCGCCGCCGGCAACCCGGCGAGCTTTGCCACATGGATGCCGTAGGAGCGGTCGGCGGCGCCCGGCGCGACCTCGTGCAGAAACACCACTTCGCCCTGCCACTCCTTGACCCGCATGGTGCGGCAGGCGAGCGCCGGCAGCTTTTCCGTGAGCGCAGTCAGTTCATGGTAATGGGTGGCAAAGAGGGTGCGGCAGCGATTGACTTCGTGCAGGTGTTCGAGCGCGGCCCAGGCGATCGACAGCCCGTCAAAGGTCGCGGTGCCGCGCCCGATCTCGTCGAGGATGACGAGCGAACCGGAGCCGGCCTGGTTGAGGATCGCCGCGGTCTCGACCATCTCGACCATAAAGGTCGAGCGGCCGCGGGCGAGATCGTCGGCCGCGCCGACCCGGCTGTAGAGGCGATCGACAACGCCGATCCGCGCAGAGCGCGCGGGGACATGGGACCCCATCTGGGCGAGGATCGCGAAGAGCGCGTTCTGCCGCAGAAAGGTGCTCTTGCCGGCCATGTTGGGGCCGGTGACAAGCCAGATCCGCGCCCCTTCCTGCTCCCCGCGCGAGCCGGGCTCGCGCGGGATGGGGTCAAGCACGCAGTCATTGGCGACAAAGGTGCCTTCGCCCGAGAGCGCCGCCTCGACCATCGGGTGGCGCCCGCCGCGGATATCAAAAGCCGTGCCCTCCTCGACGATCGGCCGCACCCATCCTCCCTCGGCCGCGCGCTCGGCGAGCGCGGCCATGACATCGAGTGCGGCGAGCGCGCGCGCCGCGGCGGCGATCTCGCCGCGTCTTGCCATCACCTCGCCGACGAGGTCCTGGTAGAGTTGCAGTTCGAGCGCCAGCGCGCGCTCGGCGGCGCTGGCGATGCGGCTTGCGAGGTCGGCCAGTTCGGCCGTCGTATAGCGCTGCGCCCCCGCCATCGTCTGGCGATGGATGAAGTCCGCTCCGAGCTTTCCAGATTCGCGCGCAGCGATCTCGACGTGATAGCCGATCACGTTGTTGTGGCGGATCTTGAGGGCAGCGATCCCGCTCGCGGCGGCGTAGCGCGCCTGCAACCCGGCGACAAGGCGCCGGCTCTCATCGCGCAGGCTCCACAGTTCGTCAAGCTCCTGCGAATACCCCGGCGCGATAAACCCGCCGTCGCGCGCCAACAGCGGCAACTCGGCGGCGAGCGCGCGGGCGAGGCGATCGGTGAGCGCGCTGTGCTCGCCCAGCCCCTGCCGGGTCTCGCCGAGCCGCGCGGGCAGCGGGGCAAGACCCGGCGCGGCCAGCATCTCCCTCAGCGCGGCGGTTGCCCCGAGCGCGGTCTTCAGCGCGGCGAGATCGCGCGGGCCGCCGCGCCCCACCGAAAGACGCGAGAGCGCGCGGGCGATGTCGGGAGAGTGGTGCAGAGGGCGCCGCACCGCCGCGCGCAGTTCGCCGTCTTCGAGAAAGAATTGCACCGTGTCGAGACGCGCGGCGATCTCGGAGGGCGCGGTCAGCGGCGCGGCAAGATGCTCGGCGAGGAGCCGCGCCCCCGCCGCGCTCGCCGTGCGATCGAGGGTCGCGAGGAGGCTGCCCGCGCGCTCACCCGCAAGGGTCGCCGTCAGTTCGAGATTGCGCCGGGTCGCGGGGTCGATCTGCATGACCGATCCCGGCGCGACGCGGCGCGGCGGGTCGAGATAAGGCGCCTCGCCCGGCTGGGTCGCGGCGAGGTACTCGACGAGCGCCCCCGCGGCGGCCAGTTCGGCGCGGCCAAACGGACCAAAACCATCGAGCGCGCCGACGCGATAAAAGGCTTCGAGGCGCCGGCGCCCGCCCTCGCTGTCAAAGCGCGCATTGGGCAGGGGCGTCAGCGCCGGCTTCCATTCGGCCCACAACTCGAACCAGGCCGGCCGCGCCAGGAGGCGCTCGGGCAGCAGGATCTCGCCCGGCCGCAGACGGGCGAGATCGCCCGCCAGCGCCGCTTCGCCGGTCGGCGAGAGCGCAAAGGCGCCGGTCGAGAGATCGAGCCAGGCGAGACCCAACTCGCCCCCCGCTTCGGCGAGACCGGCGAGATAGTTGTGCCGGCGCGCGTCGAGAAGACCGTCTTCGGTCAGGGTGCCGGCGGTGACGACGCGCACCACCGCGCGCTTCAACGGACCCTTGGCGCCGCGCCGCCTGGCTTCCGCCGGGTCCTCCATCTGCTCGCAGATCGCGACCTTGAACCCGGCGCGGATCAGCCGGGCGAGATAGGCTTCGGCGGTATGGGCCGGAACCCCGCACATCGGGATGTCGGCGCCCTCGTGCCGGCCGCGCCTGGTCAGCGCGATATCGAGCGCCTTGGCCGCGGCGACCGCGTCGTCAAAGAACAACTCGAAAAAATCGCCCATGCGGAAAAACAGGAGGCAGCCGGGATGGGCGCGCTTCACCTCGTGATATTGCGCCATCACCGGCGAGGCGGCCGGGGGCGTGGGGTCGGGTGCGGAGGAGAGCGATCGGTTCATCAGGGCGGCCCAGGAATCATGGACGCGAACACCCAGTCAGGTTTTGCAGGCTGTCACACAGATACCCTCTCCGCCCTTCAGGGGGGAGAGGGAGGGACCCGCGCCGGAAGGCGCGGGAGGGTGAGGTGGGCATCGGCTGCCGCTCTGAAATCCCCCACCTCACCCTGCCCTCTCCGCCCCCAGGGGCGGAGAGGAAGCACTGGGCCGCTGGAGAGCCATGCGGAGGCGGCGGGGCGCCTCTCCGGATTCGCCGGACATGCGCGCTTTGCCGCGCGTGCTACACTCGCCGCGAGAACTCCCGACCGGCAAGAGGCGAACCATGAGCTGCGATCTGCTGATCAAGAACGGGCGCATCGTCGATGGCTCGGGCGGACCCTCCTTCCGCGGTGATGTCGCCATCAAGAACGGCAGGATCGTCGAACTGGGCAAGCTCACCGGCCCGGCCGAGCGGGTGATCGACGCCGAGGGCCGGGTCGTCGCGCCGGGCTTTATCGACAACCATTGCCATTATGATGCCCAGGTCACCTGGGACCCGCTGTGCTCCTATTCCTGCGACCACGGCGCCACCACCGTCATCTTTGGCAACTGTTCCCTCTCGCTGGCGCCGGTGAAAAAGGGCAGAGAGGAACGGCTTGCCGAGTTTCTCTCCTATGTCGAAGCGATCCCGATGGAGGTGCTGCGGACGCTCGAATTCAGTTGGGAGACGGTGCCGCAATATCTCGATCAGCTCGATCATCATTTGGGCGTCAATGTCGGCACCCTGATCGGCCACAGCGCCGTGCGCTATTACGTGATGGGCGAGGATTGCCAGAAGCGCGCCGCGAGCGATGATGAGATCCGGCAGATGCAGGCCGTTGTGCGCGACGGGATCAAGGCCGGTGCCCTCGGCCTCTCGGTGTCGCGCAACCAGGGCCATTACGATCCGCAGGGCGTGCATATCCCGGCCCTGTGGGCGGACGAAAAGGAAATTTTCGCGCTGGGCGATGTCTTGCGCGAACTCGGCACCGGCATCATCCAGTCGGGCGGCGGCAATGGCGCCGAGATGAAGGATGCGCTGATGAGCCGTCTTTCGGAGGCGACCGGGCGTCCCGTCGTCTACAACAACCTGTCGCAGTCGATGCGCCGACCCGATCAGTGGAAAAAGCAGATGGCGCAGGTTGACAGCACGGTCGCAAAGGGCATTCGCGCCTTTCCGATGTGCACGCCCAACCGCATCACCGACTATTTCACCCTGCGCAACTGCCAGGAGTTTCGCGGGCTGCCGACCTGGCACCCGATCCTCCTGTCCTCGCCCGAGGAGATGCTGCGCGCCTACCGCGATCCCGCGGTGCGCAAAAAGCTCCACGCCGAGGCGGTCGAATTCAAGCTCGATACGCCGCCTCCCGGCATCTGCACCACCTGGTGGGACTACATGGTCCTGCAAACCGCGGTCTTGCCAAAGAACAAGCAATACGAAGGAAAAACCCTCGGCCAGATCGCGCAGATGCAAGGGAAGGGGATCATCGACGCCTTTCTCGATCTGGCGATCGAGGAGAACCTCGACAGCGAATGGCTGCACGGCGAGATCAATGTCGATGACGCCGCGATGGCGCAGATCCTGACCTACCCCAACGCCATCATCGGCCTGTCGGACGGCGGCGCGCATGTCCAGTTCCAGAGCGGCTTTGGCTTTTCGACCCGGCTTCTCGCCGAATGGGTGCGCGAGAAGGGGGTCCTGTCGCTGGAGCAGGCGGTACGCCGGCTGACCTTTGATTCGGCCTCGCTCTTTGGCCTTTACGACCGCGGGCTGCTGCGCCCGGGGATGGCGGCCGACATTGTCATCTTTGATCCCGACACGGTGCGCCCGCTGCCGCTCGAAGTCGTGCACGACTTCCCGACCGGCGCCAAGCGCATCAAGGAGCCGGCCGCGGGCATCCTGGCAACGATCGTCAACGGTGCGGTCCTGCTGGAGGACGGGAAACATACCGGCGCGCTCCCCGGCCGCGTCCTGCGCAACACGCATTACCGGATGAACGGCGGCTGAAGAACCGAAACGACCATAGGGCGGCGCATTCCGCTATTGCCGCAGCGCGGCGGAATGCGCTTCGCTTTTTCGCCCTGCATCTCTAGACTCGGCGCGGCTTTGCAGCCGGGGGGCTTGCCGTGTCGGTTTTTCATGACTCGGGGGGCGGCGCCGCGGTGGCGCTCAGGTTTACCGCCCGTCACGGCGGCTGAGCGGCCTTTGGCCATCGCCGGTCTCGCACGGTGACAATCTTCCCCTCCTCGCGGCGAGCGCTGCTCGCCTTTTTGCACGATGTGGCGATGGCGGCGCTCTCGCTCGCCGTCGCGCTCGCCCTGCGCCTCGGCGGCGGCATCTGGGATTATGCGCCGCGCCTGATGCTGGTCTATCTCGTCGGCTTTACGCTGATCGCGGCCGGCGCGTTTCTAGTGACCGGCCTTTACCGCGGCATCTGGCGCTATGCCTCGCTGCCCGACTTGTTCAGCATCGCCCGTGCGGCGACGGTGACGATCGCCGTCTTTCTCGGGGTCATGTTTGTCCTGACCCGGCTCGAAGCCCTGCCGCGCTCGACCCTCCTGATCGACTGGTTTGTGCTGGTGGCACTCCTTGGCGCCCCGCGCATCGGCTACCGGCTGTTCAAGGACCGCGGCCTCGACCACATTTTTGAGCGGACCCGCCACGCGAGCGTGCCGGTCCTGCTGATCAGCACAAAGGACGGCGCCGACACCTTTATCCGCGAGATGGTGCGCGCCCCGCGCGCCCCCTACCGCGTCGTCGGCATCCTCGCCGATACGCCCTCACGGGTCGGGCGCGAAATCTACGGCGTCCCGGTGCTCGGCACGATCGCGGCGCTCGAAAGCGTCGTCCTGCGCCTCACCCGCCGCGGCCGGCGCCCGCACAAGCTGATCGTCGCGGCGCAGAACCTGCCGGGTGCGGAGATTCGCCGATTGTGGGAGCGCGCCGAGGCGCTGGCGATCCCTCTCGCGCGTCTGCCGCGGCTGACCGATTTTCGCCGCCAGAGCGGGCGGGCGGAGCCAGCGATCGAGCCGATCGCGCTGGAGGATGTGCTGGGCCGCCCGCAGGCGGTGCTCGACCGCGACGGCATGACAACCCTGGTGCGCGGCCGCACCATCCTCATCACCGGCGCCGGCGGCACGATCGGCGGGGAACTCGCGCGCCAGATCGCCGCCTCGGGGCCGGGGCGGCTGGTGCTCGTCGAGCAGAGCGAGTTCGCCCTTTACGGGATCGACCTCGAACTTGCCGAGCGCTTTCCCGAGCTTGCTCGCGTGCCCCTGCTGCGCGATGTGCGCCAGCGCGCCGAGATCGCGGCGGTCCTTGCCGCCGAGCGGCCCGACATCGTGTTTCACGCCGCGGCCTTGAAGCACGTGCCGCTGGTCGAGGCAAACCCGCTTGCCGGCGTCCTGACCAATGCCGTCGGCAGCCGCAACGTCGCCGAGGCCGCGCGCGCCCACGGCACGGCGCTGGTGGTGATGATCTCGACCGACAAGGCGGTCAATCCGGCGAGCGTGATGGGCGCGACCAAGCGGCTCGCCGAGCAGTACTGCCAGGCGCTCGACCGCGCCGAGGCGCGTCAGGGCCATGCGGGAACGCGGTTTGTCACGGTGCGGTTTGGCAATGTGCTGGGCTCGACCGGCTCGGTGGTGCCGCTGTTTCAGCGCCAGCTCGCCACCGGCGGACCCTTGACCGTGACCGATCCCGAGGCTTCGCGCTTTTTTATGACCGTGCGCGAGGCGGTCGAGCTGGTGTTGCAGGCGGCGGCGCTGTCGCCGACAACGGAAGCGTCCGAAACGCGGGGCACGATATTTATCCTCGATATGGGCGAGCCGGTTCGCATCACCGATCTGGCCATGCAGATGATCCGGCTGGCCGGGCGCCGTCCCCAGGAGGATGTTGCGATCGAGTTCATCGGGCTGCGCCCCGGCGAAAAGCTGCACGAGGAACTCTTTCATCCCGCCGAGCCGCTGCTGCCGACCATTCATCCGGCGATCCGCCTCGCCGCTCCGCGCGCTGCCGACGCCGCAATGCTGGCCCGTGCGCTTGACGAGATCGAACAGGCGGCGCGCGCCGGCGACGAGGCCCGCACCCTGCAACTGCTCGAACGCCTCGTGCCGGAATACCGGCGCACGTCATCTTCCGGAGGCGCTGCGGTCGCCTCCGGCAGATGATGCGGCAACCCGGCGCGGCCTACAGC